>JACQWB010000137.1 GCA_016209385.1 Candidatus Rokuibacteriota bacterium | reverse complement strand
GGGGGCCGCGACGGCCCCCACCGAGCCCACCCCCAGGATGGGTGGTTCGAGCCGAGGGGCTGCCGACGAGCCGCAGGCGAGGAGAGCCACGAGGCGAGGCCCGAGTTGGTTGCGCGGGCGAAGCCCGCGCTCGAGGGGTATTACTCCGACAGGCTCCTAGGCGGCCCGGTGCTATGCTCGTCAGCGATGGGTCGACGCGGACTTCTGATCGCGGCCGCGCTGGGCGTGATCGCGGTCAACGTGATCGTGTTCGCGAGTTTCCTTCCCGATCCGGCCCCGCCACCAAACGCCTCGCCCGCGGAGCGCCAGTATTTCCTCCGCTGCGTGAGCTGTCACGGGGCGCGCGGGTCCGGCTCCTGGCGCGCCACCGTCTTTTTGATCAGGCCGGGGAACCTGGCCGACGGGGGGCGCATGGCCAAGCTCCCGGACCAGTATCTCTTCGACATCATCAAGCACGGCGGGGCGACCATCGGGAAGCCCGGGATGCCCGGCTTCGGCTTCCACCTGAGCGATGGGGAGATCAGGGAGCTGGTGGCGTACGTCCGGAGCCTGTCCGCGTCCCGGACGTCGCCGTGAGATCACGCGCCGCGCGCCTTAGGTGTCGAAGACGCCCGTAACGCCTTGGTGGCCCGCCGGGTACGGTTCCTCGCGGTAGAGCCCCAGCGCATCCATCACCGGCGTGTCGTGAATCGAGAAGAGAATCGCCTCGGCTGACGTCGGGTTCACGTGCTCGTGCCAGGCCCAGGGCGGGATCACGAACATGTCGCCCCGCTCCCACGGGAACCGCATCCCGCTGATGATGCTCTCGCCGCTCCCCGAAAACGCCACGTAGACCGCGGAACTGGCGTGGCGGTGCGCGCGGGTGCGAACGCCCGGGCGGAGGAGCTGGATCCAGCAGGCCAGGGTCGGGAGAACCGGCCCACCGGTCGCCGGGTTGGTGTACTCGAGGGCCACGTCGTCGTAGGGGCTCGTCTCGCCGCCGGCGAGACGGTCGAGGCCCGCGCGCGCGTCCTGCCACTTGTAATTGTAGAGAGGAGAGGAACGCCCCGTCGGGCGCGCCCAGGTGGGCATGAGCTGGCCCGTTCGAAAGCGGCGCTCGGCTTCGTTGACGGCCGTCACGGGCTGGACATGGTCGGGATAGGGCTCGAAGAAGACCGCGTCCAGGTCGTGGACCAGCGGGAGATCGAGGCCGTCGAACCAAATGACCGGCTCGTCCCCCTCGTTGCCGTGATCGTGCCAGGTCCACGGCGGGGTCAGCACCAGGTCCCCCGGCCCCATGACGCACTTGTCGCCCTCGACGGTGGTGAAGGCGCCCTCGCCCTCGAGGATGAAGCGGATCGCCGCGGGGGTGTGGCGGTGGGCGGGCGCGGTCTCGCGCGGGAGCAAAATCTGGACCGCGCCCCACAGGGTGTGGGTGGTCGCGTACTTCCCGCCGAGCCCTGGGTTCACGAGGGCGAGGACCCGCCGCTCGCCGCCCCTCTCGATCGGAACTAGCTCCCCAGCCCGCAGGGCCAGCGCCGACATCTCCTTCCAGCGCCAGAGCCAGGGGAGGACCTTCGTCTTCGGCTCCCGCGGCAGGAGGTCGGCGGTGACGGTCCAGAGCGCGGCCAGATGCCTCCGGCCCAGCTCGGCGTAGAATTCTCGAAGTTCCTCAGCTGACCCTTCGGTCGAGACTTTCCTGTCCATAGCTCTTCCTCTCCTGCCGCCGCGCCCTCATGCTCTGCCCGCGCGCGCACCCAGGTACGCTTTCTTGAGCACCTCGTGTTCGCGTAGCTCCGCGGCGCTGCCGCTCAGGGTGACTCGCCCCACCTCCATGACATAGGCGCGCTGGGCGACGGCGAGGGCCTGGTGGGCGTTCTGCTCGACCAGGAGGATGGTTGTCCCTCGGGCGTGGAGCTCCCGGATAACTCGAAAGATCTCCTCGATGATGAGGGGCGCCAGGCCGAGGGAGGGTTCGTCCATCATGAGCAGCTTCGGGCGACCCATGAGCGTGCGGGCGATCGCCAGCATCTGCTGCTCCCCGCCGGAGAGCGTCCCGGCCCGCTGCCGCGTCCGAGCGCGCAGGATGGGGAAGATCCCGTAGACTGTTTCCAGGTCCTCCTGCACCCGCGCCCGGTCGTCCCGCCGGACATATGCTCCCATCAGCAGGTTGTCATGAACGGTCATCTCCCCCAGGATCCACCGTCCCTCAGGGACGAGGCCGATGCCGAGCCTGACAATCCGATCGGGGGCGAGGCTCGAGAGCTTGTGCCCCAGGAACTCGATCCGCCCGCCCGCCGGCCGGAGCAACCCAGCGACGGTGAGAAGCGTTGTGGTCTTCCCGGCGCCGTTGGGGCCGATCAGGCAGACGACCTCGCCCTCCCGCACCTCGAGGGACACCCCCCGGACTGCAGCCACGCTCCCGTAGCGGACCTCGAGGTCAGCGACCCTCAGCACCGGCCCGCCCCCCTCCCAGATAAGCCTCCAGCACCGGCGGGTTCCCCTGGATCTCGTCCGGGGTCCCCTCGGCGATCTTCTCTCCGAAGTTGAGAACGGCGATCCGGTGTGCCACTCCCATCACGAAGTCCATGACGTGCTCGATCAGGAAGATGGTCTTGCCCATCCCCCGCAATTTCCGCATATCCTCGATCAGCTCTTGAACCTGCGCGTAGTTCATGCCGGCGGCGGGCTCGTCCAGCAGGAGCAGGGTGGGCTCGGTGGCCAGCGCCCGGGCCAGTTCCAGGCGCCGCTGCTCGCCGAAATTCAGGTTCCCCGCCAGCTCGTCGCGCTTGTCGAGGAGCCGGTTGAATGCCAGCAACTCCTCCACCCGCTCGTGTTCGCGCCGTGGGGATCCACGCTGCCGGTCCTGCGCCGCGCGCAGGGCGACCCAGACGTTGTCAAAGACGCTCAGGCGCGTGAACAGCCGAATGGTTTGGAACGTCCGGCCGATACCGCGCCTCACCACCTCATGGGTTCTGGCTTCCGTGATCTCACGGCCGTCAAAAGCGAGCCGACCTTCCGTGGCGGGAAACACCCCGGTGATGACGTTGAAGAGCGTGGTCTTCCCCGACCCGTTGGGCCCGATGAGCGCGAAGATGATGCCCCGGGGAACCGCCAGGCTCACGCCGTTGAGCGCCCGGAGGCCGCCGAAGTGCCGGGAGACGTGTTCGACGAGGAGGATGGGGCTGCCGGTCACGGCGCCTTGGTCGCCGCCGCGGCCGCCGCCGGCCGGAACCAGCTTCGCACGCGGATGACGAGCGCCTCGTCCACGAGGCCACGGGGCCGGAAGATCATCATGAGGATGATGAGCGCCCCATAGACGAACTCGCGAAGCTCGTGGAGGACACGGAGCCCCTCGGTCAGGCCCACCAGGATGACCGTTCCCAGCAGGGGTCCGGCGAAGCTGCCGAGTCCGCCCAGGATCGGGTAGGTCACGGACGCGATCGCCAGGGGCAACGCCACGATGTCGTGGTCGATGTAGCTCGAGTAGTGCACGAAGAACCCTCCCGAGAGCCCCGCCACCGCCGCCGCTCCGGTGAAGGCGAGGACTTTGACCCGGGTCACGTTGATCCCGACCATCGCCGCCGCAGTCTCATCCTCCTCCACCGCCCGCAGCTTGGCACCGAACTTCGAGCGGTCCAGGAGGTAGAAGAGCACGACGACGACAGCGAGCCCCACCAGAATGATTCCGAGGTACTGGAGTGATGTAATGCCGCGATCGAAGACATACCGGATATGCCGAAACCCTTCCGCCGCGTTCGGGCCCACCACTCGCCCGCCGATGGTCTTTGTGTAGCGGATGTTGAGAAAGGCGAGCCGGACGATTTCGCCGAACCCGAAGGTCGCAATCGCCAGGTAGAGCCCCCGGACGCGCAGCGCCGGGAACCCCACGATGACACCGAAGAGGGCGGCGACCGCCACACCGAGGAGCAGCGCGGGCAGGAGGTGGAGGCCCCAGAGCGCCGTGCCCATGCCGGCAAGGTAGGCGCCGAGGGCGAAGAATCCCTGCTGGCCGAACGACATCTGGCCGCTGATCGCCACCAGGTAGACACTCAGCCCCAGCAGGGCGTGAATCCCCATAACCGAGGCGACCGAGATGTAGTACTCCATACCGGCTCAGGCGCCCCGCGAGCCCAGAAAGCCGCTGGGCCGGACGATCAGGATCAACAACAGAATCAGGAAGGCGACCATGTCCCGGAACGTGCCCCCCAGGTACCACATCGCCTCGAACTCGACGATGCCGAGCGCGAAGCCGCCGAGGATCGCGCCCGGCAGGCTCCCGAGGCCGCCCAGCACCATGACGACCAGCCCCTTGCCGGTGAGCCATATGGCCGTATCGGGGCGCGCCGCGCCGATGCTGACCGACGAGAAGAAGCCGATGAGACCCGCAAGGGCCGAGGTGAGGGCGAACGTCAGAACATTGACCCGTCGGAGACTCACGCCGAGGATCTGTGCGGCTTCGGGCCGCTCGGCGACCGCCCGCATGGCGCGGCCGAACCGCGTCCGGTAGATCGTATAAAAGATGGCAAAAAAACAGAGGGCACCGGCCGCGAGCACCGCGATGTAGTCGCGCCGGACCAGGAAAGGGCCCACGTCCACCGACTCGTCGCCGAACGGGTTCGGGTACTGGATGGCCACCGCGTCGGTCGCGTAGACGATCGCCTCATTGATCACGATCAGCATGCCGATGGTGGTCATCAGCGGCGCCAGCTCGTGGCCTTTCTTGAGGAACCGGAAGCAGCAAAACTCGACGATGAGCCCGACAACGATGGCGCCCGCAACGCTCGTGAGAAAGACCACCAAGACTGGCGTGTTCCACATGTAGAAGGGGATCAGGCTTCCGTAGGCGCCCGCCATGATCGTGGACCCGTAGGCGAGGTTGAAGCGACGCATGACGCCGAACAGGATGGTGAAACCGCCGCCGATCAGGGCGTAGAAGCAGCCGAACATGAGGCCGTTGAGGAACTGCTCGGTCGTGTCGAACAGAATCGCCGTCACAGTGTTGCTCCGGTGGGGAGAGCCGCCCCGGCCCGCGCGAGGCGGGCCGGGGCAGACAGGTAGGGCTCAGCCGCTCAGCCACCTCTGAGATGCGGCGGGGCCCAGAAGATGACCCATTTAGCCTTCTTCACCTCAACCAGGATGTGGTCTTTGTCCACGTCGCGTGGCTTCACGGGGTCGTTTTCGGGCCGGAGCGTGATCTTGCCGATCACGCCGTCGAAGGTACCGACCTTCGCGAGGAGGTCACGCACCTTGCGCCGGTCCTCCAGGATCGACGCCTCGGTGTTCTTGATTCCGGCCTTCTCGATGAGCCCCTTGATCAGGTGGATGTTCTCGTACGCCGGTACGCTATGGATGTTGCTGTCGGCCTTGTACTTGTCCCAGGCCTTCTCGGCGACCTGCTTGGCCTTCGGGTTGATGGGGGCGAAGTTCGAGGGCGCGATCAAACCCTCCGCCACGTCGGGGCACGCGATCAGCACCTCGGTGCCCGCGATGCTCGTGATCCCGATGATCAGCTTTGGCTTCACGCGCTGGCGCTTCATCTCCTTGAAAGAGGGGCAGGTCGACGTCGTGTGCGTGAGGGCGAACCAGATATCGGCATTGGCCCGTCGGAGCTTGGTCACCTGGGCGCCCATCTCTGTGTCCAGCCAGCCCCAGTCCACCACTTCCTTCACCTCATGGTATTTGTACTTCTCGAGCGCGGGCTTCAGGGCGAGCTTCCAGGTCGACGCCGAGTGGGCGAAGTCGGACTCGTAGGCGACCATCACCGTCTTCAGCTCAGGCCGCGTGTCCTTCAAGAGCTTCACGATGAAGTCGTACATCGCGGGCTCATCCGGCGTGTTGCGGAAGGCCCACGGCGAGAGCTTGGCGAGGCCGAACTTCGTGGCCGTGTCGGTGAAGAACAGGAGCTGGAGCCCCGTGTCGCCAGCGTCGCCGAGCCGTTTCTGCAGCGTGCCGAAGACGGGCTCGGCCACCGACGAGCAGGTCGGCCCCAGCGAGAAGAGCACCTTGTGGACGTCCGCCAGCCGCCGGACCGCGGTCAGCCCCTGCTCGGCCTTGCAGGCGTCGTCCTCAGCATGCATGGTGAGCTTCACCCGCTTGCCGCCGGTCTGGAGGCCGCCCGCCTCGTTGATCTCGTCGACGGCCAGGGTCGCCAGCCCCAGCGACGCCTTGCCGAAGAACGCGGCGCCGCCGCTCAAGGCCCACATCCCTCCGATCCGGAGCGTCCCCTCCTCCTGGAAGGCGCCAGCCCCCGCTGGCCAGACCAGGAGCGCACCAAGGAGCACTATGCTTGCTAATCTGAACGAGCGCTTCATTGGATTCTCCTCCTGTCGCCTTGGGTTTTTGAACTGCTCGGAGCCTGATTGCCTCCTGCCTCACCTCCCTCCGGACTCAGCCGCTGGGCGCCGCCCGCCCAGCACGAGCACTGACCGAGCTTCCGGTTCCGCGCCCGCTTTGTCGAGATATTTCACCCGCACGAGCGCGCCCACGGGGACCGCGGCGAGCCCCGTGGCCGTCCCGCATACGATGACCTCTGTTTCCGGATTCACCTCGAGCCGGAGACGCGAGCCGCTCCGCGCGTCGGCCAGGACCATGAGCCTCCGCACGGGCTCGATCACCGCGACCCGCCCGACGGCCAGGCGTTCCTCGTGGGCCAAGGCAGACATTCCAGGGATCGCCGCGAGCGAAAGGAGAACGACCGCCAACGCCGCGCGCGTCATCGTCCGGGCTCGATCACAATCATGTTCGCCACGCCCTCGCTGCCGGCGACTTCGTAGAAGACGCTGACGGGCGCCCCCGCCTTTACCTGATCGAAACGCTGAGTCTCTCCGCCGCAAGAGAAGACCCTCACGCCCGGTGGAGCCACGAGCCTCAGGCGCGTCGTCTTTCCCCGGAAAGTCTGCTCGACCACAAGCGTGCCCGCCGGCACGTCCGTGGAGAGCACGCGCCCCTGAATCTCCCGTTGCGTGGCGCCGTTGGCGAGCGCCGCGCCCGGAAGGACAGCGAGGACAAGGCAGGCGGCCAGCCCCCCGAGCGTGACACACCTCATCGCGGACCCACTACCTCGCGCAGCACGCGGAGAAACCGCCGGCGTTGCTTGTCAAACGCCTCGGGTGCCGGCGGCGCCCCGGTCTCCGGGTCGCCGAGCGCCCGGGTCATGGCGTCGAGCGCGGTCCGGGCCGTCGTCGCGGCGTTCAGGTGGTGGATGTTCAGGTACCCCTCGAGGTTTATGCTGTAGTAGCTCAGCACATAACCGTACAGGCGCGCGGCCGCCTCCTCGTCTTCCACCCGCTGCCAGAGCGATTCGAGCAACTCGCCGATGAGCACCACGAACATCTCCCGCATGGCGGCAGCGACCACGTCGCGCTTGCGGTCATCGAGACCAGCAGCCATGCGGCCGGCAAGGTCGGTCCCCTGCTCCTGATCGATGCGCTCGGCCTCCTCCTTGAGGCTCCCCGACCACCGGTTGAGCTGGTAGCTGGCCCTGAAGACCATCCCCGGCTCGATCGGCCGCTTGAGCCACTTCCGGAACCCGCCCGGCTTGATCCGGATTCGGGTCTCGCCCTCGTACACCTGCCGCGCCAGCTCGAAGCGGTCGGTCGGGTCGTCGATCAGGAGGCGGAGAAGCCGGGCGTCCTTCGTGAGCTGGTTCTCGGGGGGCTCGTAGATCTTGTGGAAGAGATGGCCGCTCGCGCTGCTAGACGCGAGCACGAGCCCGGCGATTGCCATCGCGATCCCGGCGAGCCCGGCCCGTCGCATCACGAGCCCTCCGCCCGCCACCCGCGCACGAGCGCGACCAGGTAGCACGCGAGCGTTCCCCAGATGGCAAGGATCGCGGCACCGCCGAACGGGACGAAGAACGCCCACTCGATCGGGCCGCGGAGCGTCGCGACCCCCCACGTCGGGATGAGCCAGCCGAGCACGAGCCAGCCGGGCGGGTAGAGCGCGCCCAGGGAGATCAGCACGCAGAGGATGTGCTGGAGTCGTCGGGGAATCGGCAGGTTCACGATGGCGAGCGACGCGAGCAAAATCAGCATCCCCACGCCGAGCCCGTGCACGTGAAGCATACGGAGCGCGTTGTTCGACTGCTCCACCACCTCAGCGATCCGGGCCTCGTCGATCACCTCGGCACCCGCGAACCCGTGGACTTCGGGGCGCTTGACCACCTCCCGCCGCGCGACGTCGTAGAGCTGGTCCTGGAAGCTGACGAGCGCCCCGCCCATGGACGCGCCCACCGCGAACATGCAGAGGCTCGCGACCAGGGCGATCGTGGGCGGGCGCCTGAGCGTGGCGTTCATTGGAGTTTCCCCCGCGCCTCAGTGCCGGTGCGGCTGCGCATCAACCGGGGGCGCGCTGTCGACCGAATCGAGCGCTTCCCTGAGCCTCGGATCGAAGTAGAGCGTGAGCGCCCGCATGAGGACCGCCTCGAGCTTCGCCCGATCCGATGCGGCCTGATCCGAGATGAAGATCGCCACCGGCGAGACGTGGAAGTCGCCGTGCTTCCGGAGTTCGGGCTCGAGCCACCGGAACATCCGGCGCTGGCCGGCTTCGCCGAACTTGGCGATCTTCGCCCCCGTGGTCACAACGACGATGAGCCGCGTGGCTGACACCAACGGGGCCCGACCGTGCTCCCTCAGGAGTTTGGCGAAAGCGCCGTCGACGGCCTGGAGGTCGAAATCGGCTGCGAGCTGGGCGTCGTGGTTGATCTGCACCACGAAGCCATAGACCGGTGAGACCTGCCGCACGCCCGCGAAGTTGGTCTCGCTCGGGGAGACCTTCTTGCCGGCGATAGTGAACTGGGCGCTCGCCTGACCGGGGAGAAGCATGGCCGAGGCGAGCAGGAGGGCCCAGAGCAAGCTGACCGCGACGCACCGCGTCTCGTTCGCGGAGTGTTTAAGCGGCGCGGGGTCGCGTTGGTCAGTCACGACCACTTCCCGGAACCCGGCTGGATGTTGCCTGACCACCCGGCTGGTTGTCAAGGGTTTTGCAGTGCCGAAGCGCACCGCATCAGCCCAACGAGGTCGCGCGAGCAGGCTTGCGGTCGTCAAGAGGCGAGTCCCGGAAGTTTCAGCCCGTGACGCTTGGCCGCCTCGATGGCCTCCGGGTAGCCCGCATCGGCATGCCGCATGATCCCGGAGCCGGGATCCGTCGTCAGCACCCGTTCCAAGCGTCGTTCCGCCTCGGCCGTGCCGTCGGCAACGATCACCATCCCCGCGTGGATCGCGTAGCCGATCCCGACCCCGCCGCCGTGGTGAACAGCCACCCAGGTCGCCCCTGCCGACGCGTTGAGGAGCGCGTTCAGAATTGGCCAGTCGGCGATGGCATCCGATCCATCCCGCATCGCCTCGGTCTCGCGGTAGGGTGAAGCCACGGAGCCAGAGTCGAGATGATCACGCCCGATCACCATTGGCGCCTTGACGCGCCCGGCGGCGACTAGGTCGTTGAAGATCCGCCCGGCCCGCTCCCGGTCGCCATAACCAAGCCAACAGATACGCGCCGGCAACCCCTGGAAGTGGACGCGCTCCTGCGCCGTCCGAAGCCAGCTGACCAGGTGGTCGTTGTCGCGAAAGGCGTCCATCAGCGCACGGTCCGTCGCGTAGATGTCCTCGGGATCGCCGGACAGCGCGACCCAGCGGAAGGGGCCCTGCCCCTCACAGAAGAGGGGGCGGATGAAGGCGGGCACAAACCCGGGGAAGCTGAAGGCCTCAGCCACCCCGGCCTTTTTGGCCTCGGCGCGGATGTTGTTGCCGTAGTCAAAGACGACGGCGCCGAGCCGCTGGAAATCCAGCATGGCGCCGACATGGCGCGCCACCGAACCCGAGGCGCGACGGAGGTACTCTGCCGGGTCGGTCTGGCGCAGTTGCCGGGCCTCGGCTATGGTGAGCCCCGCGGGAATGTAGCCGTGAAGCAGGTCATGCGCTGCCGTCTGGTCGGTTACGACGTCCGGTCGTACGCCGCGCGCGACGAGCTCGGCGTAAACGTCGGCCGCGTTCCCGAGGAGCCCGATCGACAGGGCTTCCCGCTTCGCCCTCGCGCGATGCGCCTGCTTCAGGGCGTCGTCCAGCGAGTCGGTCGCCGTGTCCAGGTAACGCAGCTTGAGCCGGCGCTCGATTCGCTCGGGGTCCACCTCCACGAAGATTCCTACCCCCTCGTTGAGGGTGACGGCCAGCGGCTGGGCGCCGCCCATCCCGCCCAGCCCGGCTGACAGGACGAGGCGCCCCTTGAGGCTTCCGCCAAAGTGCCGCCGCGCGCAGGCACCGAACGTCTCGTAGGTCCCCTGGAGGATCCCCTGAGTGCCGATGTAGATCCAGCTCCCGGCGGTCATCTGGCCGTACATGGTGAGGCCCAGGGCCTCGTACCGGCGGAAATGTTCCCAGTCACCCCACGCGGGAACCAGCATGGAATTTGAGATCAACACCCGCGGCGCCTCCGTGTGGGTCTTGAACACTCCCACCGCTTTGCCCGACTGCACCAGGAGCGTCTCGTCCCCCTCGAGCGCCCGCAGCGCCGCCACGATCCGGTAGTAGGCGCCCCAGTCCCGTGCGGCCTTACCGGCCCCGCCATAGACCACCAGCTCTTCCCAGCGCTCCGCCACGTCGGGGTCCAGGTTATTCATAAGCATTCTGAGCGCGGCTTCCTGGGGCCAGCCCTTGCAGGAGAGGGTGCTGCCACGCGGTGCACGGATCGGGTCCCTCGGGCGCAAGGGGTCACTCATGGCGGTTTCTCCTGGCGCGAACAGCTAGAGCAAGGATCGAATGGCCTATCGCGACTATAAAACGCTCCCGTTAACGCGAGAGTCAAGCGCAAAGTCACCCCGGGTCCGAACGGGCTTCAACTCCCAGCATCGTTCCAGGGTCGCGCGTGCTGAGTGGAGAACTGGAGGTCGGCCCTCCGGCGATACCGCCGGCAGACCGTTAAGGCGACATTTTCACTGGACAGCGACAGGTCCGTGGGAGGGTGGCGTTGGAGCCGCCCTGTTAGGACCGCAGGGCCTTCAGGATCTGCTCGTTGGACAGCACCCAGCCCACCGCGGCAGACATGAGACGGAGGGCGAAGCGGTGCATCTCCTCCCCGTCCATGGAGTCCACCGCCTCTTCGGCGATCGCCACGCGAAAATCGCGGTTGGTGGCTTCGAACGCCGTGTTGAGGACGCAGGTCGTGGTGTTGATCCCGGCGATGATCAGGGTCTCCGCGGCGAGCCGGCGCAGGAGGAACTCCAGGTCGGTGGCGTAGAAACAGTTGTAGCGCTTCTTGCCGCCGACCCGGTAATCGCCGTCGGCCCAGAGGTCCGGGATGATCTGGGTCCCCGGGCTCCCGGCCAGGTTGTGCTTGAGGATTCCCTTCCGCGCCTTCGTCGCGTCGTCGTGGATCGCCTTCCAGAACGGGTTGGCCGCGATCTCTCCCGCATCCCGGTTCTCCGTGACCACGTGGACGATCGGCACCCCGATCACGCGCAGCTCCCGGAACAGGGCCACCGCGCGCGCGATCACCGGGCCGCAGCGCTCGGCCGCCAGCGGGAGCGTGGCGATCGAGGGGTCCAGGTGCCCCCGGTGCATGTCGATGGCGACGAGGGCGGTCGTGCGCGGATCGAGGGAGATCATGGATTGCCTCCGGTGCAGCGGAGCACGTAGAGCCCGTGGTTCTTGTCCGTCACGTAGATGTACCCGCGGGCATCCACGAGCACGTCCTCTGACTGGGTGACGAGCGTCTTCGGCAGAAGGCCGATCCGGCGCTCGGGATCCGGCGGGATGAAGTAGCCGACCTCGCGGGGGAGGAGCGAATCCGAGATGTCCACGATCCTGAGCCCCGCGTTGAAGTACGTGAGATAGACGAGATCATCCCGCTGCAGCAGGGCGGGTTGGTGTTGCGGCTGGTGCTGATTATGGGGGCCGAAGCGGCCACCCTTCTCGCAGAAATTCCGATACGGCGCGCCCGGCGGTGGTTCCGGGAGCGGGAAGAGCGAGACGAGGCGCGGCGCCGTTTCATCGCTCACGTCCACGAGGCCCGCGAAGTTGGCCGGCTCGCGGCAGCCTTCCTGAATGGCCTCCGAGTTCACGACGACGAGTTTCCGGGAGGGAAGCGGCACCGCCGTGTGGACGGCGATGAACGCGAGAAACGGCGGCGAGAACGGGAGGCGGCTCACCAGGCGTGGCGCCGTGATGTCGCTGGTGTCGAGGATCACGAGCCCGGCGCTGCTGTAGGGGAGGTACGCGCGGGCGCCCTCCACGTAGGCCCCGCCATGGAGGAAGGCATGGCCGGGCGCCTCCGGAGCCTCCCGTGCGTCGCGCCACTGGCCCGGAAGCCACCAGCGTGACACCTCCTTCGGGTGGGCGGGGTCCTCGATGTCGATGATCTGATAGACGTTGTTCGTGTACCCGGGGAGGCCACTGGCCAGGTGGACGTAGCGCCCGCCGTCGTAGTAGTTCCTGTGGGTGCCCTTGCCGCCCGTCCTGAAATGGCCGAGGAGGACCGGGTCGGTGGGCTGGCTCACGTCCCAGATCAAGACGCCTTCTTCGTTGGCGGCGTTCGGGTCTCCGCCCCACTCAGGGGCCATCCGTTCCAGGGCGGTGACCATCTTCCCGTCGGCCACCTGGATCTGGCCCGTGAAGGTGTTGGCGGGTCCGGGGACGAAGCGGACGAGGTTCGGAGCCGCAGGATCGGTGACATCCAGGATGGACCAGCCGCGGTGCCAGAAGTGGCCGAGGTAGAGGTAGCAGTGCCCCCCGACCACCTGCATTGCGAGCTTGAAGGCCGGGCGACCCTCGAGCGCTGAGTAGCCGACGGCCTCGACGTTCCTCGCGTACGCCTCACCGGGCGGCAGCTGATCTGGCATCGTACTCTCCTATGTCCACGGGCCCATGGGTCCCGTCACGACGGCGAGTGGCGCTGCTCCCAACCCGCCCTTCCCCCCAAGGGAGAGAGGATGAAGGTGAGGCGAAACGAAACAGAGCCCGCCTCCGTCCTCGCTCAGGGACAGGAGAGCTTCGTCCTCAGCCGAGCCAAGCATGGAGAGTGGCCCCATAGATAGCACGGCCCCCGCGTCCGGTCAACGCGGGGGCCCGCCTTGACAGCCCGCGTCGGCCCCGGATACGGTAGGGCCCACACTTCCAACTCCTTGAAGGAGGTGTTCGGCGGCACGCCGGCCGTGCGGCCAGCGTGGGGCGATACGATGCGCGGATGGCGCCTGCCTCTGGTCGTTGTACTTCTTCTGGCCCCGGTTCCCGCGAGCGCGGAGCTGCTCCTCCCGCCCGGCTTCACCGCTCAGACCTACGTGACGGGCGAGGGGTTCGATGCCGGACGGGGTGGCCGCGGCATCCCCGCGACCTCGACGCTCGCCGTCGACGGTGCCGGCTTTCTCTACCTTGCCCGGACGGGTCGCCGCTACTTCGCCGGTGACGCCGAAGACCTCTGGCCGATCTACCGGATCACGCCGGGCGGTGCCCGTCTGACCCCGGGCACCGAGCCGCGCTACCTCCACGGCCCGCCGCTCCCGAATCCCCAGATCGCGGCGATCCGGGGTGGACGGGAGCTCTTCGTCACCACCTTCGACCGTGATCGGCGGATCGGCGTCCTCTACCGAATGCTCGATGGGCGCGCCGAGCTGTTCGCCGGCGGCACGCCGGAGCGCGGGACGCCGCCACTCCTCAGGCAGCCGGAGGGCGCGGCCGTGGACGCGGCAGGAAACGTGTACGTCGCCGACCGCCTCCAGGGGCTCGTCGTTCGGCTCAACGCCTCGGGCCGTGTCCTGGACCCGCGCTACGTCACCGCGACTCGCCCCCGGGTGCTCGCGACGGACGATGCGGGGCAGCTCTGGATCGGGAGCGACGGAGATGCCGAGGCCCCGTGGCAGCGCGGGCCGGGAGCAATCTGGAAGGTGGGTGGCGACGGCGCGCCGAGCCTCGTCCTCCGCGGACCCGTCGCCGCCGGGATCAGCATGGGGCCGGCCCGCCACCTCTTCGTGGCCGACCGCCACGCCGGGGAGATCTTCGTGCTGAGCCCCGACGGCAAGCAAGCCGGGTTCGCCAGCTTTACGGACGGCGACGCCCCCAGGAGCCTGGTCTTTGCGCCCGTGACCGACCAGACCCGCCGGACCGGCATCGCCGGCGACCTCTTTGTCGTCACCATCCGCCGCGGGGCCTGGCCGCTGAACGAGGTCATCCGGATCTCGGGCCCGTTCGACCAGTTCGTCCGCAGTCGCTGACCCGGCCACTTCCTCACCGGTGCGCCGAGCGGCATTAGCCGCCAAGCCCGCGCGCACCAGGGCGCCGAATAAACATTATGGTTGACAGCCATAATGGTTGACAGCCATAATGGTTGACATGCACTTCGTCAATCGGGAAAAGGAACTCCAGACCCTGCGAGAGACCCAGCAGAGGGCCGAGCGGCAGAGTCAGTTCACCCTGGTGCTCGGCCGCCGGCGCATAGGGAAAACCACCCTGGTTCGTGAATTTCTCCGCAGCGTGCCCCGGGCCCTTTACTTCTTTGTCACCCGCAAGCGCGGGGAGGACCTCCGGGCCGAGTTCGCCGAAATCCTCGCGGCCCATCAACCGGCGTTTCGTGGAGCGCGCCTGACTTGGGACGGGCTCATCCGGGCCTGCTTCGACACAGCCCGCGACGCGTCGTTGACGGTTGTCTTCGACGAATTCCAGAATTTCCGCTATGTGGATCCGAGCGTCTTTTCTATCCTGCAGAAGCACTGGGATACCCTTCACGACGAGCGCAAGATCCACCTGATTGCGGTCGGCTCGCTCGTCAGCCTCATGGAACGAATTTTCGCGGGGGCCAGGGAGCCTCTGGCTCGGCGGGCGACAGGCTACCTCCGGGTGCATCCGTTCGACTCCGGTGTCATCGCGGCACTCCTCCGGAAGAGCGGGCGTCGGGGCTTCAGGGAACTCATCCGGCACTGGACCATCTTCGGAGGATGCCCGAAGTATTATGCGCTGGCGGGCGATGCAGACCTACTCGGCAAGGACCCCCTCGCCCTGATCGACACGTTAATTCTCCGTCAGGATGCGCCGCTGCGCGAGGAGGGCAAGGCGCTCCTCGTCGAAGAATTCGGGCGTGAGCACACCACCGCCTTCTCGATCCTCCGGGCGATCGCCAGCGGTCGGGTGCAGCTCAGAGAGATCGCTGATGTCACGGGGATGCCGGTGACGGCGCTGCCTAAGGAACTCCACCGGCTTCAGGAGGAGTTCGGCCTCGTCGAGCGTGAGATCCCGCTCGGTGACCGCACAGGACGCCTGGGCCGATACCGGTTGCAGGACTCGTTCCTCGCGTTCTGGTTTCGCTACGTCTATTCCTTCCAGAGCCAGCTCGAAGCGGGCCGGAGGGACAAAGTGCTCGCGCTGATTCGCCGGGATCTGCCTACGCTCGAAGGGCAAGTATTCGAGACCCTGATCCGCCAGCGGCTTGCTCAAGGAGATCCTACGTTGAAATTCCCGTTCGATCCGGATGCGGTCGGACGCTGGTGGGACCGTCAGGGCACCGAGATTGACGTCGTGGCTCGGACGAGAACAGGCACGGAAGCGTTCATCGGCGAGTGTCGCCTGAGCGCTGATAAGGTCGACCGAGCCCTGCTCCACGGCTTGCTGGCAAAAACGGAGCAGGTTCCTTGGCGGCAGGCGGCACGTCGGGTCCACTCCGGGGTGTTCACAGTAGGTCGCGTGAGCCCGACGATCCGTGACGAAGCCCGTGCACTGAACATCGCCCTCTGGGAGCTGTAATGAGTCGTGCTAGCCGGTTGGCGCGAGGCTCATGCGGTCATGCAGTGGATCCGCTACAGGGTTCGAACCTCAAGCGCCTCCGAGTGGTGGAGCGGGCGCCGGGGCTCGGCGTCTGGACTGGTTAGGTGAGGATGAAGGGGCGCGTGCCTTCGCCGCTGTAGGGGTAGCGGCTGAGCGCCTCATCGTTCAGCTGGACGCCGAACCCCGGGCCCGCGGGGACCTCGACATGGCCGTCCTTGGCCTGGATCGGGTTGGTCAGGAGCGGAGTCTCCAGCTCGCCCGTGGGGAACTCCACGAAGAGGCAGCCCGGCGTGGAGGCGATCAGGTGAAGGGTGGCCGCCAGGCCGGGGCCGAAGTAGAAGGAGTGGGGCGCCACGGAAAGGTTCGCCGCCGCGGCGAGCCCGCAGATCTTCTTGAACTCCAGGAGCCCTCCGACTTTCGTCACGCTCGGCTGGAGGATATCCGCGGCGCGCTGGGCGATCATCTCCCTGAAACCGAAGGTCGTCGCCTCGTTCTCGCCTGCGGCGATGGGGGTCTCGACCTGGGCGGCCACCTCCGCCAGGCCCCGGTAGTCCTCCGGGGGCCAGACCGGCTCCTCGAGCCACGCGAGGTCGAAGGGGGCGAAGCGTCGCGCCATGGCGATCGCCTCCCGCGGGTTCCAGACGCAGTTGACGTCGAGCATGATCTCGACGCTCGGCCCCACGGCAGCACGCGCCGTCGCGACAGACTCGACGTCGGTCTGGTGGAGCTTGATCGCGCTGAAGCCCCGGCTGACGTAATCGCGCGAGGCCTCGCCCACCTCGGCGGGGGAGCGGTAGCGGTGGAGGCTCGCGTAGGCGCGGACGCGCGGCGTCACGAGGCCGCCGAGCAGCTCGTAGACGGGCACGCCCCGGGCCTTGCCCGCAGCGTCCCAGAGGGCCAGCTCGACGCCGCTGATCGCCATCATGGCGAGGCCGCGCCGGCCGTAGAGGAACGTGGCGCGGTGCATTTTCTCCGCGAGCCGCTCGATCTGGGTCGGGTCCTCGCCGATGAGGAGCGGCGTGAGCACCTCCGTGATCACGTTCGCGACCGCGAGGGGCGCGCCGTAGGCGAAGGCCTCCCCGACGCCGACCACTCCCTCGTCGGTGCGGAGCTCGATCACAAGCTGCTTGCGGATCCCGTCGGTCCACAGCGAGGGCGGCTTCATCGGGCGGAAGGGGATCGAGAGCGGGGAGGTTTTGATCTCGGTGATCTTCATCGGGAGTCCGGGCGTGCGCTAGATCCTCGGAGGGGGGCTCCGCCCCCCTTCCGATACCTCCCCCCGGGATTGCGCGGGCCAAGCCCGCGCTCGGGACGCTTCGGCGAGGTGCGCGCTGACGGTTCGAGGATGCGAGCCGAGTTCTTCAGCATCCCGCTAGGGCGAAGGCCTGGACGCGGCAGCGCTCAGCTCCGCGCGCCCGCCCCGCTCGTCGAGGGCTTGACGCAGCGACACGTACGGATTCTGGCGAAGCTCGAGCATGTTCCCGAACGGATTACTTCTTTGCCGCGCGCTCGCGCAGGACGCGGCGGAGGAGCTTGCCGGTGCCGGGCCCGGCCGGCCCCGGGGCGCGCGGGAGCTGGTCCACGAACTCGATCTCCCGCGGCAGCTTGTAGACGGCGATCTTGTCCCGGCAGAACTCGATCAGCTCGTGTCCGAGCGCCTCGCTCGGCGCGGTCCCGGGCTTCAGGACGACGTAGGCTCGGGTGTTCTGGCCGCGGACGGCGTCGGAGACGCCGATGACGCCCGCGTCGGCCACGGCCGGGTGCTTGACCAGGGCATCCTCGATCTCCTCGGGACCGATCCGGTAGCCGGAGGACTTGATGAGGTCGTCCTCGCGCGAGAGGAACCAGACGTAGCCGTCCTCGTCCATCGTGACGAAGTCGCCGGCGCGGCACCAGCCGTCCCTGACCGCGGACTTCTGCTTTTCCGGATCACGCCAGTAGACGGTCCCGGTCGGCCCCCGGCCGATCAGGAGCCCGACCTCGCCGGGCCTGCACTCTTTGCCGTCCTCCGAGATCACCTTCAGCTCGTAGCCGGGGACGGCAGGCCCGATGGCGCCGGGCTTGACCTTCCGGGTCACGGCTGAGGAAACGAAGACGAACATCATCTCCGTGGTGCCGAGGCCCTCGTAGATCTCGAGCCCGAACTTGTTCTTCCAGTCGTGATAGGTCTGCGCGGTAAGCGACTCCCCACCCCCCGTGCAGACCTTGAGCGAGGAGAGGGCGTAGCGCCTCTCGGCGTCGGGGACCTGGAGCATCTTCCGGTAGGCCGTCGGAAGAACCGAGAGGATCGTGATCCGGTGCTTCTGGATCGCCTCGAACATCCCCTCGGGCGTGAAGCGCGCCAGGAGCGAGACCGCGGCCCCGAAGCGGAAGGGGATCACGGCCTGGGTCGAGTAGCCGGCCGCGAGCGAGAGCGGCGCAGGGCCCCCGATGACGTCGTCCGGCGTCACGCGCCAGCCGTACTTGCCGAAGCCGTCGGGGACGACGAGGGCCTCCTCCATGAAGTGGACGGTGCCCTTCGGGAGGCCCGTGGTTCCCGAGGTGAAGAGGAGAACGGAGATGGCGGTCCGGTCTCGCCTGACCGGCTCCAGGGTTTCGGATCCTTTCGCCATCAGCTCGCCGTAGGGGATGTAGCCCTTGGCCTTGATGTCGGCGGCTTCGCCGCCGATGACGATGATGTGCTTGACGGTCTTGAGCTCAGCGCGCGCTTTTTCGACTTCCTCCAGGAGCGCAGCGGCGACGATCAGGGCGACGGCCTCGGTGTTCACGGCCACGTGGGCAAGCTCCGCGCGCGAGAAGAGGGGGGAGGTCGGGACCACGATCCCGCCGATCTTGATCACGGCGAAGTTGGCGACCAGGGCTGGCGGGATGGACGGGCTCCGCAGGAGCACCCGGTCCGCCTCCCCGATCCCGAGCGCCTTCAAGGCGGAGCCCAGCTTGTTCGCGGAGCTCTGGAGCTGCCTGTAGGTGATCTTCTGGTCTTCGAAGAGGATGGCGACCCTGTCTCCCCGCCCGGTCTCGACGTGGCGGTCCACCAGCTCTTCGGTCGCGTTGAACCGCTGCGGGTAGGCTTTGTGCTCGGGCAGCGTGTAGATCCGCTGGGGCCAGAGCTCCTTCGGCGGCAGATAGTCAGCCAGGATCTTGCCCATGGTCACCTCTTGAGGCGTTTCTTATTTGTCGCGCCTATTTGAAAGCCTATACTTCGCGGCGATACAGTCCCGAACGACTTCGATCTTGGCAACGGCATGCGTCGTCCAAACAAGAAAGTCCTCGTCGGACGTGAACCCTTGCTGGTTCAGTAGTTCTTCTATCGTTGTGATAGGCGTTTTTGGACTGAGCTTAGTCTCTGAATAATGAGCGATGACGAGGTTGCAGAATTTTCGTAGTCCACGGTTTGCGATCTCGCAACTCAGTTCAATCCCCTCAAGAGGGAGGTTATCCGACAGCAGAATGGGGGCGATCTGATTTGTCCATATATCGTCAAACTTCCGAAGCGCGAGGACGATGACACCGATGGAATTACGCACGATGAAGCGAGGGTACTTGGTCTGAAAGATTTCCGGTTGCTTAATGGCTTTGATTCCGGTAATCCGAGCGCCGTGAATTTCGCCCATCAAATCATTCAGGACTTCTAAGGCAGACGTAGCGACCTCCGTATTGGTCGGAGTCTTCTCGTCCTTTGCTCGTAGAGCTCGATACCGTTCTTCGACATTAATGCCCGTGGACGTGCCATTAATGTAGATGGTGCCGATGTGATCGAACGTAAGCTCGAACTCGGTATCCGGAAACAGACGGGTCAACTCCTCGTCAAGCACTATCGCCCGGTTGAACTTCTGGAGGAAGTCAAACACCCGATCGGGCGGGACATCGGGTTTAGACGGCTGCTGGCTCATGGCTGAGGGCCCAGAAACTGGTTTTTGTAGACGGTCCAGTTGTCTTTGAGGTCGTTGATGGCAAAGGTCAGGGCGTCGCCTAAATCTTGGATGGGCACCTGGTATTTCACCTGTCCGAATTGCGTGTGGAGGTCCAGGTGGACGAAGCCGTGAGCAGTATCGTAGCGGGCGACAGCGTGCCACGCGCCATGCCGAATTGTCTCATATTGCACCACGTGAAGCGCCGTCACTCGCCCGCGCTGAGTCTCGAAGTCAACGCGAAGTCGATCTTGATTGGAAAGAGGGGCCACATACGTGTGACGCATTCATGGGGCTCATGGTATTCAACTGAGCGCCCAAAGCAGAGATGGTCGCTCAGCCCTTCAGCAGCCGCTCAAGGGCCTCTTCAACTCCGAGCACCCGGTTCAGCTCGCGGTCCATGCGGGGATACACCTCGGTCGGGTAGCGGTCACCCTCGAAGATCATGAGGGCGGGGACGCGGCGGCCGAACTCCTCTTCGCGGGCTCCCGGCATTCCGAAGACGGGGCGCTTCTGGGCGCTCGGGCCCGTCACCGCCTTGTGGTAGTCGGGGAAGACATCCTTGACGCTGGCAAGGTCGCGAACCTCGCAGGCCACACCCGTGCTCTTGAGCTGGTCCAGGAGCGAGAGGGCCCGCTTCGGATCGCACGGGAACTGCTCTCCCGGCCGGTGGCCGCTGGAGTAGAGGAACACGACGCGCCTTTGCGCCGGCGCGGCCTTCGCCTCGGCCTTGACCGCGGCTGTGGTGGCTGCCACCTGCGCAGGGCGCGGTGCTCGCTCGTACACCTCGCACTCGGTGACCCCCTCCTTGGGCAGGATCAGGAGGAAGGGCGCCTCCTTCTTCTTGCACGCGCCGAGGAACGCCTTTGAGATGTTGGGATCGAGCGCCGGGGCGAAGTGCCGGCAGCTCGGACAGAGGATCTCAGCCATGCCCTGACCTCCTGCGGGTCAATACCGGCCCATGCTCTCGGTCCTGGTTTCGGTTGTCGGCTCGCCCTTCAGATCGTCGGCGGTGAGAATCCACGGGCCCCGGCACCCCTCCTCGACGATCTGGGTCGCGGCCCGGTAACCGCTGCCGAAGGTGATGGCCATCACGACGATGCCGAGTGCCGAGCCGATCACGCAGGTCACGGTCCGTCCGGGCACGTTGATGACCGTCAGGGCCGCGGCGCCAACCGCGTACGCCGCGTCGCCGGACTCCTTCGGCTTGGCCGGCTCCGCGGCTTTCGGGGCCTCCTGGGAGGGCTGTTGAGGCTGCTGGGCCCATGCCAGCAGAGCCGGAGACCCGCTCAGGAGCGTGGTCACCACGAGAACGAGAGCCACCCATCTGAACCTGTCCATCCGCCTTCCTCCTTCCGGCCGGGGAGGCTCTACAGCACGCCCTCGGCCTTGAGGGCCCGGAGGCGCTCCGTCCCCAAGCCCAGGTACTTCAGGTACACGTCCTGATTATCCGCCCCCACGGGCCGGCACGCCCACTTGATTCTGGGCGGGGTCCGGGACATCTTCCAGGGCGGTGCCTGAAGCAGCAGTTCCCCGTAGTCCGGGTCCTCCACCTTCTGGAACACGCCGCGCTCCCACCAGTGGGGCTCGGCGAGGGTGTCGGCGGGCCGGTTGAGCCGGGCTGTGGCCACGGTCCCGGGGCCGCGCTTGTTCAGCATGTAGTCCTGCACCTTGTCCAGGATCTCCTGGGAGGTCAGGCCCTTGCCCCACGCCGCCAGCTCGGCGTGAAGCTTCTTGGAGTTCTGGATCCGGTGCTTCGTCGTCGGGTAGCGCTCCTTGAGGTCCGGCCGCGCCATGATGTTGGTGAGGCCGGTCCAGTTGATGTCGGAGAAGCCGGCGATGAAGGAGTAGGAGTCGCTGGTCTTGATCAGCGTGTAGGGGAAGACGCAGATGTTGAGGGCACCGACACGCTCGCGGGTCCGCTGGTGGGAGTGATACCAGTGGACGTCGTAGTCGGTGAAGCGCATCTCCCCTTCGGCGGGCGAGCAGTCGATGAACTGGCCTCGCCCCGACGCCCAGCGCCAGACGGCGGCGGCCATCACCGCGAAGGCCCCCCAGCCGCCGCCCACGTACCACGCGATCCAGTTCCCCTGCCTGGTGGGGACCGAGGACTCGGGAGGCCCTTCCCCCTCCGGCTCGCCCGTGGTGTAGGGGACGCCGGAGAGCGCCTGGTCCGTGATGTCATAGTCGGGGATCGGCGTCGCGGCCTTCGGACCGAACTGTCCGTAGGTCGAGAAGGCGGCGTAGATCAGCCGGGGGTTTTCGGCAGAGAGCTGGCGATAGCCAAGCCCCCAGGTGTCCATCTGGCCGGGCCTGGCGCTCTCGATGACCACGTCCATGTGCCGGGCGAGGCGCCGGAAGAGCTCCCGACCTGCGGGCGTTTCCAGGTTCAGAGTGATGTGGCGCTTGTTCCGCGCCTCGACGAGATACCCGAGGCCGATCCCACGATGGAGGAGTCCTGCCGGGGTGAAGAGCCGGGCGATGTCGCCCGCCGGCGGCTCCACCCGGATCACCTCAGCCCCGAACTCGGCCAGGATCGAGGAGCAGAAGAGCGCAGCGAAGTTCCCCTGCGAGCAGTCGAGCACCCTGAGGTCGCTCAGCGCTTCGGGCTTCTCGTGGGCCCGGGCCGGGTCCGTCAGCTCTTTGGCCTGCTCGGGCCAGGGGATCATCGCTCGGAGGGGGGCTCCGCCCCCCTTCCGACACCTCCCCCCTCGGGTTGCGCCGGCAAAGCCGGCGCTCGAACGAGCCTGTGCTCGTGCGCAACCGCCGCGGGCGAGCCGCTCACGACGGCCTCCAGTTATCCGGGGGCTTGGCGCCGGGTCGGTCGGCCCACTTGCCGATGACTTTTCTAGCCTCGAGCTCGCGGATCCGCGCCGGGGAGAGGCCCAGGAGGCGCACGAGAATCTCGTCGTTGTGCCAGCCGACCGGCTTGGCGGACCAGCGGATCCGCCCGGGGGTCTCGGAGAGCTTGGGCGCCGGGCCGTGCTCCACGATGCTGCCGTAGAGCGGGTCCTCGTATTCCCACACCGTGCCGCGGGCCCTGAGGTGCTCGTCCCGGTGGCGGTCCTCGGCATTGGCGACGCGCGCGGCGGCGAAGCCGTACTTCTCGCCGAGCCCCTCGATCTCGGCGCGGGTCTTCTCGCTGGTCCAGCTCCTGATGCGCTGGCTCAGGGCCTGAGCGTTGGCGGGCTCCTGGCGGGCGGCGAGAGTGGCGAAGCGTGGGTCCCTGGCGAGCTGGGCATCGCCCATGGCGGCGCAGAGCCCCCGGAACTCTTCGTCGCGCGCCGCAGCGATGGCCACGAACCCGTCCCGGCACGGGAAGAAGTCGGCGGGGACGAGCGCCCCGTCCCGGTTCCCCCCCGGGCCCCGGTCCTGGCCGGTGAGGCCGTGGCGCACCCAGGTCCAGTCGAGCGAACGGATGAGCCCCTCGGACTGGGCGTAGTCGATGAACTGGCCCTCGCCGGTCCTGTTCCGGTGGTGGAGCGCCACGAGCGTCGCGACCGACGCCATCATTCCGCCGAACCAGTCGCCGACGAACATCCCGCAGACGATCGGCGGCCGACCGGGGAACCCGGTGATCCCGATCATCCCGCTGACGGTCTGGGCCACGGCGTCGTAGGAGGCGCGGCCGACCGAGAACGGCCCCCACTGGCCGAACCCTGAATCGGCCACGTAGATGAGCCGCGGGTTCACCTCGCTGAGGTGGCGGTAGCCGATCCCCCAGCGGTCCAGGGTCCCCGCGCGGAAGTTCTCGACGAGGATGTCGGACTTGGCGGTGAACTGCTTGAAGAGCTGTTTCCCCTCCTCGGCGTGCAGGTCGATGCCGATGTGGTACTTGGAGTGGTTCTCGGGGAAGAAGCCAAGGGAGGCGTTCTGCCAGAACGTGGCCTCGGGGGTCACGTAGCGCATCGTGTCGCCCCCCGGGGGGAGCTCGACCTTGACGACCTCGGCGCCGAACTCGCCGAGGAAGTCGGCGGTGGTGGGGCCCAGGACAAGCGTGGTGAGCTCGAGGATGCGGACGCCCCGGAGCGCTTCGGGCTTGTCGAAGACCCGGGACCGGTCGAAGAGCCGCTTGGTGTAGTCGAAGTACGTCTCCGTCATTTCGGCTCTTTCCCCTCGGCGATGTAGCGGGCCCGGGACCCGACCAGTTCCTCGGGCGTCAGCGGCCGCCCAGCGACGAGCCGTCCGCGGGCGTTCTTGACGATGGGCTTGGGCTTGCCGTAGACGTCGGGCCGGGCGCGCGGCGCCGGCCGCGTTTTCCCCTCCCCGACCACGGGCTTGAAGTCGGGGGTGTCGGCGAAGCCCGGCAGCATCAGGTTGGGGTCCTTGAGCGTGCCGGTGGTGGGCTGGGGCGGCCTCGCGGCGGCGCCGTTGGCGATCTCGATCGCGTAGTAGGCATCACACCCCGCGCACTTGGTCTTCCCCTTGAAGTTCCAGAAGGGGTAGGGATCCAGGTAGTTCTTCACGCCGCACTTCGCGCACTTGAGCAGCATGGGCGACTCTCCAGCGTTACTTACTTTCGACGGAGCACCATCTGGCTCTGCATACCGTACCAGGGGAAAGTGCCGCTCATCTCGCCCCCCTTTACCGTCAGCTCAGCGTTGAAGAAGGAGCCCGTGGTGGTTCCGAAGGTCAGTACGTTGCTGGCCACCGTGCCGGCGAGCTCGCCGCCGGGAGCGGTCGGGGTGTTGGTCCGGATCTCTCCGGTCACCTTCGGGCCCGTCTGCTGGAGCCGCATCGTGACGAGACCGCCGTAGCTGAAGGTCAGGGCCCGCCACTCTCCCTCCCAGGTGCCGGTTACGTCCACGGTCGGCGGCTTCGCCGGTTCCGTCGGAGCCGTGGCGCAGGCCGAACTGACCAGAAAAAGAAGACCGATCAGCAACCAGCCTCGCGCTGTCACATCAACTCCTCCTATGAGCGGCGAGTATCCGAATAGATCTCCCCCCTAGGATTACGAAGCCTTCGCTGCGGACCGCCCAATTTCAAGCCTCTCAATTCGTGATCGGACCGGACCGATTTTCTTGACGGTAACGCACACCAGCGGGTGTCCTTCCTTTGCGTGACGCTGTCCCACTTTCCAACTCCACTGATTAAACTGCTTATTTCCCTCCACCTGCATCACGACAACAGCCCCATGGGGGATGCGCGCTGCCGTCTCCGGATGCGTCAAGACATACTTTTGGAATTCAAAAATGAGGTCCAGGTTTTTCTCCGCCATCAGTCTGTCTGTCCTGGTCACAGCAGCTCTCCCCTCAGGAACTTTTCACGGTATACGGCCCAGTTTTGCTTGATGTCCCGCTCTGCTCTCGTCAGGGCCTCCGCATGTGTCAAACGCAATCGCTCCTTTTCTGGCTTTCCCTCCTGAGTGAAGCGGTCGATATGAAGAAACCCGTGGGCGGTATCGTATCGGATTACCGGTCGCCACCGGCCCTGTACCTCAACTTCAAGCTGGACCATGAATTGGACAACCCGACCGCGTTCCGTTCGATGGTAATGCCTGATCCGCGTGTCTATCCACACCGGGAGGGTATATTGCGTCTCAGGCAATCCTCACGCCCCATTTTAGATGATCTCCTCGGCCTCGAGGCGCTTGATCTCCTCGGCGGCGAGGCCGCAGAGCTTCGAGTAGATCTGCTCGTTGTCGGCGCCGATGGGCTTGAGCGACCATTTCACGCGCGGCGGCGTGTCCGACATCCTGTAGGCCGGGCCCTGCGAGAGCAGGTCGCCGTAGGTCGGGTCGTCGAGCCAGAAGATCGAGCCGCGCTGGCGCCAGTGGGGGTGGCTCGCGACCTCTTTCGCGTTCCAGACGGGTTGCGTGATGACTCCTGCCCGGTCGAGGATCTGGGCCACCTGCTCCTTGGTCTTGTCCTTGGCCCAGGCCTCGAGCGCCGCGTAGATCTCGCGCTGGCTGTCGGGCTTGACGCGCACGTCGTGGCTCTTGTACAGGCGCGCCAGCTTCTCCTGGCCGACGGCCTTGCAGAGGCGCGCGAAGTCCTCGTCCTCGTAGGCCGAGATCAGGATGTAGCCTTCTTCCTGCTCCTGGGGGTTGTCTGAGCCGGGATAGGACGATTTTCCGCACTTGATGATCCCGTGCACGCAGAGCTGCGTATCCCAGTTTCCCCAGCGCTCGCGGATCACCCCATGACGGCCGTAGAGGGGGAGCGCGTACTCGAGCTGGCGGGAGACGCCGTGGACCTGGCTGTACTCGAGGAACGTGCCTTCTCCCGAGACATTATCGCGCCAGTAGAGGGCCGAGAGCGCGTGGACGGCCCCCATCAGTCCGCCCCAGTAGTCGGCGAGACAGATGGTGTGCTTGGAGGGGGAGCCGCCGAACTCCTCCTGTTGCCCGGTGATCGAGAAGGCGCCGCCCTGGGCCTGGCCCAGGATGTCGTAGGACGCCCGGACGCGCCCCGGCCCCCAGCCGCCGAAGCCGCCGAGCCAGATATAGATCAGGCGGGGGTTGATCTCCCGGAGCTGGCGGTAGCCGATCCCCCAGCGGTCGAAGGTGCCCGGGCGATAGTTCTCGACCATCACGTCGGCCTTGGCCGCGAGCTTGTACATCAGCTCCCGCGCCTCGGGGCGATGGAAGTC
>JACQWB010000136.1 GCA_016209385.1 Candidatus Rokuibacteriota bacterium | reverse complement strand
TGTCGGCCTTGCCATCCCCATCGTAGTCGGCCGGCACGGGAGTATCACCCAGGGCCCCCCACTGCTGCAGCTGGAGCGAGGTGCTGCTCGAGCGCAGGATGAACCACTCCCCCGTCGAGGGCCGGTAGACCGCAATGTCGGGCTTCCCGTCCCCATCGTAGCCGCCTGGGACGGGGGTATCGCCCGGAGTCCTTCCTAGCACTGCCCGGATAAGAGTGTCAGCGTTAAGACCGACATCCGCTCCGTCGGTCCCCGCGCCGGTATACGGACTGCTCTCAGCGAGACGGATGTCGCCACCTTCCAGATCTACGAAGCCCACGTTGCTCAGGCCCGCCGGGAAGTAATTGTTCGGAGGGTATTTACTCGGATCGCCACCGACAATTACGTTGCCCGCGACGATGGCGCCCGGAAAGTACGTGTCCAGCGTATGCCTTCCAGGGGCTGTGCCGCCGCCAATGATGCCGTACGTATTGTGCCGAGCAATATTGTTCGCATAGACGAATCCCGTGTGGGGCGCGCCATCCACCAGGATGATCGAGCCGGTTTGAAATGCCGTATTGTGCTCGATTACGACGTCCGCTGTGCCGTCGAGCAGCTGGAACAGCGCGCCGCCCCCGCCAAACCCCGCCTCGCCGACACGTTCAAACAGATTGTTCTTGACCAGGATGCGCTTGGTCTGCTGGCTGGGATGGATGTCGTCCTGCCCGAGAATGTTGATGCCGTTCGCGGTCTTCCAGACGACGTTGTTGCTGAACGTCACGTCCTCGACTACCGACCAGGGCGCGCCGCCGTCCTGGTTCCGCACCGTGAAGAGGATCGCGAAGCCGTTCTGGGCGTGTGCCCAGTTGTTTTCAAAAAAGTTGCCGTCGATGAGGACCCGGCGCGCGTTCTTCAGCTCGAAGAGATTCTTGACCGTCCACGCGATCCCGGCAAAGCTCGGATCGTCCACTTTCCAGGAGAGGGGCTTGAAGAAATGGTTACGGCGGATCTCGATGTCCGAAGGCACGAGGTCCGGAATGGAAGGATCGGTACCGCCGAAGATGACATTTTCGCCCGCCGCTTCGAGGTAGTTGTTGATGATGGTGAACGGGCCGGTACCGTTCCACCCGCCAACCGCCTGGGAATCCACCCCGAGCTCGTGGAAGTCGGACAGATGCGAATCGATGACCGCCATGCGGGCGCCGTTCAACGCGATGCCCCGGCGTACGTCCGCGCTCGGCGCGCCGTGGATGTAGCAACGGTCGATGATGATATCGGTGGGCACCTGGTCGAGCGAGGTCTGCCCCGTGGACCCGAGGTGGATGAGATTGAAATTCCTCGGGCTCGTGGTTGTGACCTCGATGCCAACAAGGCGGTAGTGGTGCGCCCCCATGTCCGTGCGAATCGCCGGTTCAGTGTTCGGACTCACGATCTTGGGCATGAGGCTCGCGTGCGCGGGCGACACGCGGGAACCGGGAGGGGGGAGGTCCACGTACGAAGCGGTGACGATATAGATCCAGTCCGCTCCTCCTTTGTTGGGAAGCGTGAAGTTTCCGACGAACGTGGACCCGGCGGGAAGCCCGATAATATCACCGGGTTGGGCGACGTTGAGGGCTTCCTGGAAATCGCCCCCCGGCGGCACCAGAATGACCCTGCCTGACGGTGGCGCCAGCGCGGTTTCGACTCCGGGGCGCGGGAGTTCGGGGAGGACGAGCGGTGGGAGCGCGACTCCGGGAGGCGGCACGTCGACGGGGGGCGGGATCAGCTCCGTCACTGGCAGGACCTCCTCGGGCGGGGGCACGACGATGTCCACCTCGCCGCCAGCCTCCCCGAAGGCCAGCGCGGCGGACAGGCACCAGGTCGTCACGACGCCGAGAACGACGGCTATTCGACGCATCGCAGGGGACCCCCCTCACCCGGCCCTGCCCGCCGGTCGACTGCGCCCCGCGTGAGATCGACGACGACCTGGTGAGGGCCGACCGCCGCCAGGGCCCGCGCCACCTCCGGGCTGGGGTTGCCGATCACCAGCACCTCGGCGTGGGCGAGCAGCGTCGCCACGTCCTGGCACATCAGCGACGCGATATGCGGGATCTCCTCCTCGATGTAGCGGCGATTCGCTCCGACCAGCCGGGCGATCGAGACATCCGCGTCGAGAACGCGCACGTCACACCCCTTGCCGATGAGCGCTTCCACGAGCGCAACCATTGGGCTTTCCCTGAGGTCGTCGGTCCCGGGCTTGAAGGCGAGGCCCACCACTCCCACCCGTCGCATTCGCGTTTCCAGGACCGCCTCCACCGCCCGTCGGATCTGCCCCTCATTCGAGGGCAGGACTGCGGACAGCAGCGGGACGCCGATGTCGGCGGCGCGCGCGCGGTAGAGCAACGCCCGGAGGTCCTTCGGCAGGCACGAGCCGCCGAAGGCGAACCCCGGGCGCAGGTACGCCTCGGACACGTTGAGTTTCCTGTCCAGGAGGAAGATGCGCATCACCTCGTGGGCGTCGACGCCCAGCGCCGCGCACACGTCACCGATCTCGTTGGCAAAGCAGATCTTGAGCGCGTGGAAGGCGTTCGACACGTACTTGACCATCTCCGCCGTCTTCGTCGCTGTGGCGATGAATGGCGCATCGACAGCCGCGTAGAGCGACCGGAGCTGGGAGGCGGTTTCCGGATCCTCGCACCCCACCAGCGTGAGCGGAGGATGCGCGAAGTCCCGCAGGGCGGAACCCTCGCGCATGAACTCCGGATTGACAGCCACTCGCAGGCGGGATCCCGACTCCGCCCCGACGCCCGCGAGGAGGGCGGGGACGAGGACCCGCTCCGTGGTTCCGGGAAGGACGGTGCTCCGGAGCACGACCGTGTACGGGTCCGGCCGCCCGGCGAGGGCCCGACCGATTTCGCTCCCGACGCGCGCCACGGCCTCCACGTTCAGCTGCCCGTTGGGGCGCCCCGGCGTGCCGACACAGACCAGCGCGAGGTCCGAGCCCTCAACAGCCTCCTCGCTCGAGACCGTGGCCCTCAGCCGGCCGGCCCCGACGACCTCGGCCAGCAGGTCGCCCAGCCCGGGCTCCACGATCGGCGACGAGCCGGCGTTGACCATCGCCACCTTCTCCGAGTTCACATCGACCCCGACCACCTCGTGTCCTGCCCTCGCCAGGCAGGCCCCGCTCACGCATCCGACGTATCCCAGCCCGAAGACGCTCACGCGCATCAACTCCGATCACCTCCCTGACCCGGTCCATCCGGGCCGGTTCCGTGTTCCTCCGCCGGGGCGAGCCCGGACGCGAGCTGCTGAACGACAGACTCGACACGCTCGTAGCAGCGGCCGAGCCCGCTCTCGTCGCCGTCGTAGGGGTCCGCGATTTCCCCGAGCAGGACGGTCTTGCGCCGCGCAGCCGCGTACCGTCCCCGCAGCTCGGCTGCAATGAGGGAATCCATGGCGACGATCATGTCCGCCTGCGCCACCAGCTCGGGCGTCAACGGCTGGGCCCGATGGTCCTCCAGCGAGACGCCGAACCGTCCGGCAACCCGCCGCGCCCGGGGGTCCGCCGGCTCTCCGGCAACCGCGCGAAGCCCCGCGGACGCGACCGAGATCGCACCGCCCCGAGAACCGGCGAGCTGCCGCCTGAGCAGCGCGGCGGCCATTGGACTCCGAATCACGTTCCCCCGGCAGACGAACAGGACGGAACGGATCGCTGCACCCGGCCCGGGCAGGCCGTTTCGCCGTGCGGGGAGCGCCCGCCGGAGCCTCAGCGTCCAGTAGCGCGGCCAGTCACGGGGGCGAAGCGTCCGGAACGCGCGGAGGTGGCCGACGAGCACGCGCGGAAGGATCCGTCTGGCGAGCGCCTTGCCGAAGGGTTCTCGGAGTCCGGCGAAGTCTCGAGCGTTGCTCTTCCCCGGGAGCGTGATCGCGGCCGCTTCCCCGCACTGCCCAGCGAACCGGCGTGTCACCTCCGGCCAGGCGTAGCGCTCCTCGACCAGCCGCCGTCCCGCCATGCCGAGCTGCCGCCGCCGCGCCGGATCCCTCAGGAGAGAGACGACCGCGCGGGCGAACTCCTCCGGTTCGTCCGCCTGGAGGAAGTTTTCGCCGGGAGCGAGCGGAAGACCCTCGGCGCCGACCGCGGTCGAGACCACCGCCTTTCCCATCGCGAGCGCCTCGAAGATCTTGAGCCGCGTTCCCCCGCCGATCCTGAGCGGCACGGCGTACACCGCGGCCTCCGCGATGTACGGCCGGACATCATCCACGGTTCCCGTCACCCGAACGCCTGCTTCCGCGACCGCGGCCAGCAGGCGCCGAGTCGGGTTCCGGCCGACCACGGTAAACGACGCCTCCGGCACTTCACGACGGATCCGGGGCAGGACCGCGTCCACGAACCAGAGAACGGCGTCCTCGTTCGGGTACCAGTCCATGGACCCGGTGAAGACGACCGCCGCGCGAGCCTCCCGCCTTCCATCCGGCACGAAATAGGACGTATCGACGCCGGTCGGGGTCACCCACATGCGGGCGGTCGGGGCCAACGCGAGCAGCAGGGCGCGATCGAGATCCGAGACCGTGATCGTGGATGCGGCCCGGCGACAGACGTCGGCCTCGTACCGCCGCATCTTCCGCCATTCGATCTCGAGGAGCAGCCGCCTCCACAGCCGCGGCTCGTTCTCGCTCAGGCGCTTCCAGATCATGTGCTCAACGTTGTGGGCGAAAAGCACCACCGGGACCGGGCCGTCCAGCGGGACGTTGGGCGTGGCGCTCAGAAAATCCGCCACGCATACGTCCACTTTCTCGCTCCCCTGGATCCGGCGAACCTCGCCGGAAAGCGACGGGACACGAAACCTCAGGATGTCCACCGGGAGGGGCGAGAGCCACGACCGCAGCACGGCGAGCGCGAAGCCGGCGCTCCGGTACTTCGGGATCGCGTACGGCAGCGACACGATCCGCTCGCAGCGCGGCAGACGCGCGGCGAGCGCGCCAGGATCGTCAGCCGGACCATGGGTCGTGAGCAGGATCAGCCGGTGACGACGCGACAGCTCGGAGACGATGTGAAAGCTGCGGAGGCGCCCCCCGCTCGTGAGGGGCCAGAGGCCGCCCACCTTCACCCAGAGAATCCGCATGGCCCTCCCATCCGACTCGGGGCGAATTCGCACGCCGGCTTCTCCTCGACGGCTGTGGGGCGGCGCGGGACGAGGCGCTGGGGGACCTGGCGAAAGAAGAAGTCGGCGAAATCCGCAAACAGCGGAAGCGGGTCCGACAGCCAGAATTCGTCGTAGTGCATGTCCCGTCCGAAAAATTTCATGAAGTCCCGCAGCGTTCTCCAGCGCGAGGGAAATCCGTCGGCCCATCCCCGCGGCTTCCCGCCGAGCACCTCCACCAGGTGCCGGACATCCCCGACGAGCCACCGGCTTTGCACTCCCACCCGGTACTCCAGGTGCTCACGCACATCACCGTCCACCGCGAGGCGGTACAGGAGAAAGGGAAAATCCACGCCGGCGGCCACCGCGAGGGGGACCGAGTTCCAGAAGCGGCCGTTGACCTCCATCAGCTTCGGTGTGCCATCCCGCGCGTCCAGCTTGAACTCCACCATGGCGACGCCGTGCCATGCGAGCGCGTCCAGGAGCGCCCGCGCGGCATCCACCATGGCCGGCGGAGGGGCGATGCTCTCGCGCAGCGAGCTTCCCGAGCCGGTGGGGCGAATCATCCGGAGCCGCCGGTGCGCGAACAGCGCCTTGAGCCGCCCGCGGCGGTACAGGACCGAGACCCCGTACCCCTCGCCCGGGATGAACTCCTGGATGAGCGGCAGCGGCGCCCTGCGGTGAACGGCCAGATACTTCGCCTCCAGCTCCTCGGCGCTGAAGCAGTACTCGACGGGCCCGCCCGGCACGATCCGGTCGTCGGCCGTCCAGATCTCGGACCGCCTCGGCTTGATCACCGCGGGGAACGAGATCTCGGAGCGAAGCCGGTCCAGATCCTCCAGGCCGGAGAGGCGAAGCGTCTTCGGCACCGGAACGCCGAGAGACGTGGCCAGCTCGATCGTCGCGTGCTTGTCGAAGACGACGGAGAGCGCTTCCGGAGCGGGGAGCGGGGCCAGGGCGACCCGGGATTCGATCTCCTCTCGCCTGACCATGAGCGCAAGGATGGTCCGCTCGGTCATCGGCATCAGCATCATCGGCCTGACCTCGTCGAGGATCCGGCAGAGTCCGCTCACGAACGCGTCCACTCCCCCCGCCGGCGACGGATGGAGGGCTCGGCGCGCGCAGTAGCGGCTGAAGAAGCTCTTCGCCCACCACGCGCTGTCGGCCGCGGCCACGCGGATCCCCCGCCGGCCGAGCGACCTGACCACCGCCAGCGCGTGGTTGCCGCTCGCGTCCGTAACCAGGACACTCACGACGCGCTCCCACGAGCCGACGCCTGAGGCGCGGCCAGTTCGAGGTCAACGCTCTCCTCGCGCGGCACCAGGCGCTGCCAGAGCGCCTTGACCGCGCCCACCCAGTCGTACGCGCCCACGAGCTTGCAGCGGATGCGGAAGGGCCCGTCCGCTTCCTCCACCGGAATGCGGCGGAGCGCCAGGCGGTCCGCGCCCCCGCTGTTTCGGCCCACCACCGTCGTACAGGCAACGCGATAGCCGGCTTCACGGAGCAGCTCCTGGACGCCCCGATCGAAGTCACGGTAGGCGCGCGATCCGAACGGATACGCGAAGCCCTCGACGCGGATGCCCAGGCGCTCCTCCAGGATCTCCTTCGACCGCCGGACCTCGGCCGCCGCCTCGTCCCTCCCCATGCGCCCCAGCGATCGGTGGGACACGCTGTGGGAGCCGATCTCCATGCCGTTTCGAGCCAGCCCCTTCGCCTCGTCCCAGGAGAGCGGACGCCAGTCCGAGAGCGCCCCATCCCTCCCGCCATCCGGCCTGCCCGCGAGGCCGAGGTGGGGGAAGAACGTGTCTGTCCCGATATACCCGGCGATGAGGAAGAACGTGGCGGGGACCCCGTACCGCCGAAGGACGGGATAGGCGTTCCTGAACTGGCCGCGGAAGCCGTCATCGAAGGTGAGGACGACGCAGCGTTTCAGCGCATCGGGTGAAGCGTCGAGCCAGCGGACGAGCTGCCCGAGCGAGATCACCCGATACCCCGCTCTGAGGATGGCGCGCAGCTGCCGGGTGAAGCAGCCGGGAGAGACGCAATCCTGACACGCCCTGACTCCCCTCAGGGGATCGCCGACCTGGTGGTACATCAAGATCGGCACTCTCGCCCCTCTCCCGAAGCGCTCCCGCGCGACGCACCACGAGTAGAGGAGCGCCGTGACCACGCGCTCCACCAGGAAGAACCCGCGCTCGAGACGCTCCCGCCACCTCATCGGGTCAGGGCGAAATTTCAAACGCATCCACCCACACCCAGGCACCGCCCGACGCCGCGTTCTTGGTCCCGGTCACCTCGATCGTGAGGGTGTGGGTCCCTGCCGGCAGGCCACTCGTCGTGTACAGGACAGACTGCGGCTGATCCACGGCCGCGTAGGTGTCTACCTCAGCATGGAAGCGGCCGTCGACATACACGCGAGCCATGCCCCCGACAACTGCGGGCTCATCACGCTACCATTTCCGCTCTCGGACTTGCCCGTCGATTCGCCCGCTCATCCGCGTGAGTTTCTCCTCTGGTTCGGATGGCCGTACATCACGCAGCTGCCGCCCAAGTTCTTGAAGAGGGGCAGGGACAGGAGGGCGTAGTCGATGAGGTCGGTCCAGCTCACGATCGCCCTCCGGAAGGCCGGGGATTTCTCGTAGTTACAGTTGACGAGGATGAACTGGTCAAGGCGGCCGAGAAGATGATAGTGCCTCATCCGAAGGTCGAGGAAGTATTGCCGGAGCATGTCGACCTCCGCTCTCAGAAGGGGACGCTCGCCCGGCGTAGCTTCGGTGTGCACAGGGATCATCTGTCGGAGTCGCCGCAGCGGTGGGAACAGGTTGACGGGCTCCGAGAACAGAAGAAAACCCTCCGGCTTGACCCAGAGGACCAAGCGACCCATGACGAGCTCCAGCTCGTCAATCACGTGGTGCAGGATGCCGTCCCCCCAGGCAATATCGAACGAGTTATCCGGTAGGTCCGCTGTCTCAACGGGAGTACAGACGAAGGTGAGGCGGTCCGACACGCCGTTGACCTCGGCACGGAGTCGGGCGACCTGGAGGGCCTCAGCCGAGAGATCAATGCCGGTGACCTTCGCTCCGAGCTTCGCGAATAACACCGCGTTGCGGCCGTCTCCGCAGCCTACATCGAGGATGGTCTTGTCCTTCATGGCACCCAAGATCCTGATGCGGAACTCTATGCTGAAGCGCTTGCGTAAGACCGCGCTGGAATAACGCCGGAACGTCAGGGGATCCGTGCGCAGAGTCCCAGGATCGATCCTTCGAGCCGCATCGTCGAAGAAGCCGGCTTCTTCGTCCCAACGTTTCTCGCGAGATTTGCCGGTCGCCTTGCTCGTCCCTATCACCATCGTTGCCCCCCTCCCAGCGCTCGTATCATGCGCCCAGGTTCACCAGCCCGCCGATGGCTCACGCCCGCTGGCGCGCTCCCGGCCACGTGACCGCCGTCGGGTCTTCGCCGTCGAGGAAGATCCGCTGCCAGATCTCCAGGTTCACGAGGAGCCAGAGGCGATCGCCGTGCGCGCCGGGGCCGGCCCGGTGCTCGTCGGCAAGCCGCTCGACCGCGGACGTTTCGAAGAGCCTCCTGTCGAGGGCGCGCGGCCCCAGGACGAACTCCTCGATGATCGGCCAGAACGGGCCCCGGAACCATCGCCCCACGGGCACCGGGAACCCCATCTTCCGCCGTGTGAGGATCGTCCCCGGCACGAGGCCACGCAGCGCTTCCCTGAGCACAGCCTTGGTCCGCCAGCCGCGGAGCTTGAAACGTCCCGGGATCCCCACCACATGCTCGACGAACTCATGATCCAGATACGGCACCCGACTCTCGATCGAGGCCGCCATGCTCATCTGGTCCTGCTTCATGAGCAGCTCGACCAGGTAGGTCTGGAGGTCCGCGCGGCTCATCTGGTCGAGGGTTCCGCCGCCGGCCTCCGCGTAGCAGCGAAGCTCTTCCGCGTAGGGATCCCGGGCAGCCAGAAGCCGCGGGTCGGCAAGGAGGCGGTGCTGGAGGAGTTCAGGGAAGACGGCGAAGTTCTCGAAGAAGAGCTTCCGGGGCCCGGGCTCGAGGGCGAGGAATGTCCGCTCGGCGTACCGGCCCAGCGCCCGCGGCAGATCCTGTGTGAGTCGGCGCACCGTGCTCCGGACCGTTCGGGGAGCGAGTGCCCAGTACGCCTGCCCGAGCCGCTCGTTCCAGGCCGTCACCCGGTAGCGGTTGTAGCCGAGGAACAGCTCATCGGCTCCCTCCCCGGTCAGCACCACCTTGACGTGGTCGCGGGCGAGCTGGGACACGAAGTAGAGCGGCACGCTGGAGGGGAACGCGATGGGCTCGTCCTCCTGCCAGACCAGCCGCGGGAGAGCCTCGAAGAACTCCCCGGGGGAAACGATCACCTCGTGGTGCTCCGCTCCCACCGCGCGCGCGGCGAGACGGGCGTAGGCCAGCTCGTTCGCCTCGGGATCGGAGAAGCCGACGGCAAAGGTGCGGATGGGCTCCCTCACCATGGGCGCCATCAGGGCGGCCAGCCCGCTCGAATCGATCCCCCCGGAAAGGAACAGGCCGAGCGGCACGTCGCTCATCAGGTGGCTCCTGACGGCGGCCTCGAGCCGCGCGCGCACCTCGCGGGCGTGCTCCTCGAGCGTCATCCCGGCGTCGCGCGTGCCCGGCGGCGGCCGCCAGTACCGGCGCTCGGAGAACCCCTCGGCAGGCGACCACGCGAGCGTCCGCCCGGGCAAGAGCTTCCGCACGCCGCGGAAGAAGGTCTCCTCTCCGGCGACGAAGCGCGTGGCCAGGAACTCAGGAAGGATCGCCGCGTTCAGCGCGGGCCGGATGGGACCCGCGGCCAGGATCGCCTTGATCTCCGAGGCGAAGAGCAGCTCCTCGTCAGTGCAGGCGTAGTAGAGCGGCTTGATCCCGAGCCGGTCCCGCGCCAGGAGAAGCCGCCCGCGGGCGCGGTCCCAGAGCGCGAACGCGAACATCCCCTGGAGCCGCTCGACACAGCGCTCCCCGTCCTCCTCGTAGAGATGGAGGATCGTCTCCGTGTCGCTCCGTGTCCGGTAGCGGTGGCCCCGTGCCTCGAGCTCGGGACGGAGCACCCGGTGGTTGTAGATCTCTCCGTTGTAGACGATCCAGGCCGTCTCATCCTCGTTGGCCATGGGCTGGTGGCCTCCCGCCACGTCCACGATGGCCAGCCGGCGCATCCCGAGCCCGACCGGGCCGTCGATCCACAGCCCCTCGCCATCGGGCCCCCGATGTCGCAGGACATCCCGCATCCCCTTGAGCCGCGCTTCCTCAGCGCTCTCGCGTGGATTCAGCTTGACGATGCCGACAATCCCGCACATGGCTCCGCTTATCTCGCTTCCGAACGAAAATGCGTCAGAACGGTCATGAGCCTGTACCCTCGCGACTGCTCAGGCGGAAACGTAACTGGAACCTTGTACATGCCGTTACCCTGAGCAGATGCCGACAATCCCACACATCGTGGAGACTGATTGTTAATCGGCAGGCTTGCGGAGCGTAATGCAAGCGACTTTCTTCCGTGACGGTTCCGCCTCCGTCAGCTCCCGTAAGAACCACCGACTCAACGGGAAGTGCAGGGGGAGCATCGCCCAGCGAAGTGCTCGGGGCAGTCTCCGATTCGAAAGCACATGCTCTACCGCAACCCGCCGCTCTCCCCAAAAGCTCACGTCTACAGTTTCTAAGCCGCCGTGCCTGAGGAGACGGCGCTCGAGCGTCACCCGGTCGTAGGCTCTCTGGTAGAAAATCATCTCGTCGCCAGAAGCGCTCCAATACGCGTCGGCATCGCCGCGTCGCTTAAATTCTTCAAGGTAGCCTCTGTCGCTCCACGGGACCGTCAGGCAGCAGATCCCTCCGGGCCTTAGTACTCGGGCAATTTCCTGCATGGCCGCACGGTCTCCATCGCGGGGGATGTGCTCAATCGTCGAGACGGAAAACACCCGATCAAACGACTCGTCGGGATATGTCAAGGCGCGGGCATCCTGAGTCTCCATCCGGTAGTGGTCTCGGTTCAGGCCAAGCACACTGTCGGCGTATGCGCCATACGTGCCAAAGAAGTAGTCGAGGAGGTCGGTGGCGTATACTCGCGGGCGGAGCCGAGCCGCCAAGAACAGTGAGAGGAGCTTGGGACTCCCGATATCGAGCACGAGGTGCCCCGATCTCACATCGAGGTGTCTGAGCACATACCGGAACTCAGCGCAGCGCACGTACTCGACCGGTAAGATCAGTCTCTTAATCCCTTCGCGGGGCGCGACCGGCAGGCTGCGGAGTCCTAACTCCAGTCCGAAGGAGTATACGTCCCAGTCCGAATACGTTGCGCATGTTCGAGACGCGCTCCCGGAGGGTCTAGCCTCCGCCTTCAGCCTGCGCATCATGTCCCTCCCTCGTGACCCGGTTCCGACCAATTCGTAACGGCGAAGCCTCGGTCATCAAAACGGATGCTCTCTTGCCTGTCCCCAAAGGCGAGACCTACGGGCCATCGCCCTTCACTGACCAGCGGAGAAACGGCAGGAGGGGCGGCCAGAGGATGCTCGACAGGGAAGAGCAGCGTGGCGATCCGCAGGGGGAGGCGAGTCACGGTCGAGTAAATCAACACGGGCGCCGGCAGGCGCTGGCCGTAATCGAGCGACACCCAGCCCTGAATCGGCGCAAGTTCTCCCTCGCGGACATCCGCCTTGAGGGCCACCGGGGCGAATGGCCGGATGAAGAGCCCCCATCCCCTCGCCCCTTGGGCACGCGCCCAGAGGGAGGGGTCGACGCCGACGTCGACCTGCACGAACTGAAACCGCAGCTCCACCAGGTGCTCGGCCGCGCCCTCGAGGTCATCGACCAGGACCCAGTACCGGGGCTTGACGAAGAGCACCCTGCGCCGGTGGCGCACCGGATCCTGGAGGCGGCTGTAGGCGTCGTGCTCGGCATCGGCAAAGTCGAAGGCCTCGGTGGAGAGCCACTGGAGCAATCGGGCCCGCGGCCGCTCCTCCCAGGCGAAGGGCCCGGCAGGCACGGCCTGCTCCTGGCCGTCCACCGTGACCGTGCTGTGGGCCGCCGTGCTCCTGAAGAAGTCTCGCCAGCGCCGGTCAGCGGTATAGGAGAAGGTTCCGGCGTCCACGAGGCACGGCTCGCCGAAGACGGCACACTGGATACTCAGGAGGTCGGCGTGCCCGTGCCCCCCACTCACCGGATCACCGAGAGGGCCCACGTCGAAGATGAGCTGGTGGGCGCGGGCCTCCCAGCCGCTCCGCATCACGGCGTATCCCCCGTCGGGGAAGAGGCGCGAATGGGCCGTCGCCGGGGGAGCGGGCTGGAGGGCCTCGAAGGCCTTCAGCGCCGCCGGGTCAAGAAGCCATACCGTCTCGGGCGCCAGCACACCGGCCGCCCAGGCGTAATCGGGCCGACCGAAGAAGGCCGCAGCGGTGGAAAAGACGCCCCGGAAATCGTCGGGCGCCCTCGGGGCGAGGGGCACGAGCCATCCGCCGTCGGCGTCTCCGATCTGCGGGATCGAGCCGTCGGGCCAACGGACAGCCAGGAGGAAGTCGAGCATCCGCTGGACGCGCGCGCTCACGGCCGTCGAGACGGGGACCCCGTTCCGCGCGGCCAGGATGAGGAAGTGGAGATAAATTTCCACGGCGTAACGCTGGTAGCAGGTGGACTCCTCGAAGTAGACGCCGTCCGGGAGCACCTGTCGCTCGCTCTGCTCCACCAGGATCCGAGCGCCCAACTCACTCCAACGTCCAGCCGAGCGGAGCTCCGGGAAGAGGACCCCGGCGTAGAAGAGGCCGAGCGCCTCCCCGGTGAGATGGGTGTTCGGCGAGAAGTAGTAGGAGAGATAGCGCTCCACGTGCGAGGCGTGAGCCCGGATCCCCCCGACCATGGCCGCGAACAGGTCGCGGGACAGCGCGGCCGAGCCACGGAAGAGAAACAGCGCCCAGCACCAGGAAATGAGGCGCAGCGCGACTTCGAGGCTGCTCGCCCAGTTGAGGCCGATGCCCCTGGGATTGGCGCGCATCCATTCGCGGATGAACCTGGCGAACGCTGCCGCGTAGCGCTCGTCGCCCGTCAACCGGTACGCCTGGCCGAGGTGGACCAGCCACTGGTGCCGGTTCAGCTCCCAGACCACCTTGCTGTCGCCCACGGCGGCGGGGTCAAGGGGATCGAGCCGGCTCCAGTGCACGCGCGGCGCCCGGCGCCCGGAGACAGGGTCCAGGTGCCAGTCCACGGGGTCGCCAAAGAAGAGCCCGCAGTAGCCCAGCAAATCAAACTGACCGCGGCAGGCCGCGTCGGCACGGGCGATCGCCCGCGCGCAGGCCTCGGCCATCCTGTCGCAGAGGAGCCCCGGCGTGTCGGCGCTCACGGCGCCCTCGAAGAAGCGGTCGGGACCGGCCTCCAGAACGCGATCATCAAGCAGCCTCGAGACCCCATCGAGATGTCCCGTCCCGGCACGGGCATGGATCCGCTCCCACCACTTCGAGGCCTCCTGCCGACCTCGAACCGCCAGCTCGGTGATGCCCATCGCCCGAAGCCGGCCCCGCCTCATGCCCCGCCGCGGGCTCCGCTCAGTATGGGGGGAGCCCATGGGTCCTGAGACCCCAGGCCAGCCTGCCCGGCTTCATGTCGCTTCGCCCGAATAGACGGCCGCCCACGCCTCGCGCGTGTGAGGCCAGGTGTGCTTTTCGACTTCCTGCCGGGCGCGCCGGGCCAGGGATCGTGCGCGGTCGGGCTCCTCGAGGAGGGCGGCGATGGCCAAGGCCATCGCCGCCGGGTCTTCCGGGGGGACAGTGAGGCCGGTCTCGCCGTCGCGAACCAGGTTCGCGAGATCACCGGCGGCTGTGGACACCACGGGGAGCCCGGCCGCGAACGCCTCCAGCACCGACACCGGCTGGTTGTCGAGGATGGAAGAGTTGACGAAAATGTCGGCTCCCCCGTAGAGTCCGGGCATCGCGGGGGGCTCGATCCGTCCGACAAACCGGATCCCCGGGGTTCCGATGGAGGCCGCAAGCCGCCGCAGCCTCCCCTCCGCGCTGCCGTAGCCCGCGACGGTCAGGGTCGCGTCCGGATACCGGGCCTTGAGGAGCGCGAAGGCCTCGATGGTGACGTCCACCCGGTAGTAGGGCTCCAGGTTCCGGGTGGACAGAAGCCGCGGCCGCAGCGGCATCCGCTCCCGATAGCCAAAGTGGGACGTGTCCACGACATTCGGGATCACGCGGGCCCGATAGCCGTGGCGCGCGAACACCCCCCGCAGGTACTCCGACGGCACGACAAGCTCGTCGACCAGAGCCAACCAGGGGTGGACCAGCACGCCCCAGCGCGCGAGGTGGTCCTCCGCCTCGCCGCTGTGGTAGTTCAAGACGACCCGTTTCCCGAGCATTCGCCCCGCCAGGATCGCCGGCGCCGGCGCGAGCAGAAAGGACCAGTAGGAGGCGGAAAGAATGTGCACGACGTCAGCCCGGCGAAGGCGAACGAGGCGCGGGAGGTAGAGCGCCTGGTTCAGGAGCGTCCGGACATACGGGCAGCGGCGAATCCACCGGAGCCCCCGCGGAAAGGGGGGGTTGATCGGAACAAAGGTTACCTTGTAGCGATCGTTTCGAAGATTCTCGAGCAGCGCGCGCGCCTGGATCCCCTGGCCCCCGAGAATGTCCAGGCAGGCCGCCACCAGTCCCATTCTCGGACGCATGACGCGGGGCGGCGCGGTCGAGATTTCCGCTCCACGCCGGCTTCCCGCGCGCGCCTCCTCCCCTGTCAACGGATCAAACACACCAACCGGGATCCGGCAACCGCGGCTCCCACCCCGAACACGATCAGGGCAGCAGCGATCAGGTGGGCCACTTTCATGTTGCCCTCCCTTCAGGTTGCCTTCGGAACGCGGCGCTCGCTCCAACAGCGGCTCTCCTCGGCCCGGTATCGAGGAACGTCCGGCACCACAGCTCGAACGAGATCAGCGTCCAGAGCTGCAGGTCCAGCTCACGGCCGCGTTCGGGCCGGCGCAGAAGCTCCTCGATGTAAGCTCCGTTGAAGATCCCGCGGCGCCGGCTCCGCTCGGACAGCAGCAGTTCGCGGACGAACCCGCCGAGCTGCCCTCTGAACCAGCGCCCCAGGGGGATGGCGAAGCCGCGCTTCGGCCTGTCGATGATCGCGTCGGGCAAGATTCCGCGCATGGCGCGCTTGAAGATGTCCTTCGTCGTGCCGTTGCGCAGCTTCAGCTCCGGCGGAATCGTCGCCGCGAACTCGACCAGCTTGTGATCGAGCAGCGGCGGACGCGCTTCGATGGAATGGGCCATGCTCATCCGATCCACTTTGGTGAGGATATCGAGCGGGAGATACGTCTTGAAGTCCAGATACTGGAGCGTCGACAGCCAGTTGCCGTTCGTCCCCACCAGGTATTCCTTCTCCCGCCGCCAGGGGTCATACCCCGAGAACATCTCGACCACCTCGGGCCGGAACAGCTTCTTCTGTTCGCCCAGCCTGAAGAGCGTCCCCGCGTCCAGGTACCGTTCGACATCCGCCAGCGAGATGTGCCGCAAGAAGTTCCGTCCTCTCATCCCCTCCGGCATCATGCCGGCGATGATGCCGAGCCCTCTGCGCATGGGGGCGGGCACGAACCGATATTTCCGTTCCTTCTTTTCCACCACGTACTTGTCGTAGCCGGCGAACAGCTCGTCCCCCCCGTCCCCGGACAGCACCACGGTCACGTGCTCCGACGCCACCTTCGACACCATGTAGGTCGGGATTGCCGAGGAGTCGCCGAACGGCTCGTCCAGGTACCAGGCGAGCTCGTCAAGGATCTCGACCACATCTGGCTGGAGGAGCAGCTCGTGGTGCTCGGTGCCGAAGTCCTCCGCCACGCGGCGGGCATAGCCCAGCTCGTTGTAATCGTCATCTGAGAAGCCGATGGAGAAGGTCTTCACCGGGCCTGAGGCCACCCGGGCCATTGTCGCCACCACCGAGCTCGAATCGATCCCACCGCTCAGAAAGGCTCCCAGCGGCACATCGCTGACCAGGTGCAGGGTCACGGACTCGTCGAGCAGCTCGCGGAGCCGCTCCACGAAATACCCCTCGCTGCGCCCGTAGTCGGGCTCGAACCTCACATCCCAATAGCTCTCGATGACGGACCCGCGCTCCGCTGATACCGTCAACACGTGCCCCGGCTCGAGCTTCCGGATGCCCGCGATGATGCTCTCGGACCGGGACGTGGACAGAGACACGAAGAGGTGGTTGACCGCGTTCCAGTTCAGGCTGCGGCCGGCCTCGGGCAGCTGGAGAATCGCCTTCAGCTCGGAGCCGAAGACCAGCCTCCCGCCAAGCTCCGCGTAATACAGCGGCTTGATCCCCAGGCGGTCGCGAGCGAGCAGCAGTTGCCGGCGCCGCGCGTCCCACACGGCAAACGCGAACATGCCGCGCATTTTCTCCACGCAGCGCGCCCCGTCTTCCTCGTACAGGTGCACGATCGTCTCGCTATCCGTCGCCGTGTAAAAGCGGTGCCCACGCTGCTCCAATTCCCGGCGCAGCTCCCTGAAGTTATAAATTTCCCCGTTGAACACCACCCATACCGACCCGTCCTCGTTCCGGATCGGCTGGCGCCCGGTCTCGAGGTCTATGATGCTCAGGCGGCGCATCCCGAGCGCGACCCCCGGACCCGCGTAGAACCCGTTGTCATCGGGCCCGCGATGGACCAGCGCGTCGCACATCGCCCGCACCTCATCCACCGAAACGGGCCGCCCGCCGAAGCTCGCTATCCCCGCAATGCCGCACATACTCCGCCCTACCCTCGATCCGCCCCGGTGGCCTGGGCCGGGCCCACGGACGGTCGCTGCAGCCACCGCGTGACCACCATTGTTCCCGTCTCGCCGAACAGGCCCAACCACCAGGACAGACCGGCATACGAGGCCGCGTACACGAGGCTGGTCGTCACCAACACCGGGAGCGTCGATAGCTCCATCTGCGATTTCACGCCGAGCGCCACCGCTCCGGCCGCGGCCGCAACCGCGACAATCGCCGCGAGGCTCCTCCACGGCAGAAACTCGGCCACGCCGACCCCCAGGAGCCGCTTGATCCGCGCCAATGCCAGCACCTTGCCGACCACCATCGCGAGGACGGTCACCAGCACCGCGCCCAGCATGTGAAAGGCGGACAGGAACCCGCCGATCAACCCCGTAATCAGCACGAGCCGCAGGGTACTGACCCCGAACAGAAATCGGGTTTCCGCGTACACGCGCAGGGCCGCATCGGTCTGAAACGCAGCCAGCACGAGCGCCGCCGACCAGATCATGAACAGCGGGACGCTGGCGCGGTAGGTCTCCGTGAAGAGGAAGACAATAAGCTCGGGCGCCGCGACCAGTAGCAAACCCACGAGCGGGAAAAAGATCAGCGCGAGGTTCCGCGTCACATCCCGCCATATCCCCGGCACAGACTCCCGTTGGCCGTCCCCGATCTTCTCGCTCATCCGGACCATCATCACGTTGCCCGCGGATGTCGTGACCCAGTCGACCGCCGGTATCTGAAAGCAGCCCACGGCGTAGATCGCGAAGGTCGCCGCGTCGAAGCCATAGGACACCGCGTACTGATGGAAGTTCGCTTGCACGATCTCGACGAGGACCCACAGCTGGAACGGCAAGGCATAGGCCACTTGCTCCTTCAGCAGCGCCGCATCCGGCTTGAGTTCACCGTGAAACTCGCGCCTCAGATACAGAAGGACCGCGCAAAAGCGCAGCGCCGCGGAGACCACCCCACCCAGGATCAGCCACTCCAGCCGGCGCAGCAGGAGTGCGGGAATCAGGAACAGGACCGCTCGCAGCACGTCGAAAAGCGCGTACGAGCTGGACGCCAGGAAGTAGCGCTGCCGCGATATCATGACGATCTCGAGCACGGCCGAGACCAGCAGCAGGAGCAGGTATATCCCGATGAACGGGAGATGCGGTGCCAGCTCGCTGTTGCTCAGCCAGTGCGAAATCGCCGACCCGCCGAGCTCCAGAAGCCCGAGGCAAGCCAGCCCGGCCGCTGCCAGCACGAGCATCGAATTGACGACGTATCTCGCCGCGTCCCGCTGACCCGAGGGGAGGAAGTAAAACAGGCTCTCCGCCATCCCCACCTGAGCGATGCCGTACAACGTCGCGCAAATCAAAAACAGCTGCTTATACGTGCCGAATTCCGCCGGGGCGAAGATCCTGACGAGCACGACGGGGATGAAGAACGTCGCGGCGAAGGCCAATGCCCGTCCTGACATCAACAGCAACGCCGGCCTGAAGGCTGAATCCATGAGGTCTAGCCGCCCGCTGGCCCGAGGTCCAACACGACGCGAGACGCGCCGGTCTGGCCGTTCGGCCAGCCGTGATCCTGCTCGCACGCGGGCGCGAAATGGTCGAAGAGCCCGTGAGCCTGGCAGTGCATGATGGCCGGGGAAAAGAGCCCGCGCCCGTCGAGGCACGAATTCTCCCACAGGACCCGCCGCGGGATCGTCAGCAACGGATAGCGATCGTCACGGTGCCGACACACGGTATAGCCGAAGCGGTACCCGCGAGCCGCGACCGCCCGAACCACCGCCGCATTGAAGCGCCCGCTCGGATACGCGAAATGGTTGACCGGTACTCCGAGTCGGCTCTCCAGTTCTCGCCGCGAGCCCGCGATCTCCTCCAGCACCTTTTCTTCGTGTTCGTTCGGCAGCAGGACATGGCTCCGCGTGTGCGACCCGATCGTCATCCCGGCGCGGCACATCTCGGCGACCATCTCCCAGCTCGCAGGGCGAGCTCCGTCCAGCCCGCGCTGGTCCACCTCGCACCCGGCTTCGAGCGCCTCGATCACGCGCTCGATTTCGCTCTGGGACAACGCATCGAGCAGCGCGCCCAGCACGCCGACAGGGCTCTCGCCCAGACAGGTGGGCACCGTGCCGCGCGGGCTCGCCCGTTTGCCGCTCGCTCGTGGACCAGGCGTGCGGGACATGACCGAACCCCATTTCGCAAACCTCTCTGCGAGCAACAGGTAGAGCCTGTCGTACACCGGCAGGCGCGAGGTGCCGATCAGGTCCGTAATGACGAAAAACGCCGCGGGGATGCCTTTTCGCTTCAGGATCGGGAACGCGTTCTCGTACACATCGCTGTAGCCATCGTCGAACGTGACGGCGGCCACCGGCCCGTCGAACGGCTCCCCGGACTCCAGCCGCGATCCTAGCTCGTCGAGCGAGATGAAGCGGAACCGCAGCCCGATCCAGTCCAGGTGTCGCTCGAGCACTCCGCGACTGATCAGCATCGCGGGCATCACAGTCCTCTCGTCCGGATCAAAATGCTCGACCACCCGGTGGTAACAGACCACCAGAGGCATCCGTTCCCCATCGCCCAGGACGCGCGCCAACCGCTCAGCTCTCGTCCAGGTCGCCGCGCGCGCGACGCCGCTTTTGATCAGGCTACGCAGCCGTACGCCATTTCCACAGATCAATCGGTCCTCCAGTCTCGATCTTCTTCACGATCGCGTTCGGGAGCACGCGCCGCGCCAGTCTTCGCGCGGCTCGACCCAGCTCCACGGCGCCCTCGTAGAGCAGTCCTCGCACGCGAGGGGGGTACAGCTCGACCCGTTCGAGTTCGCGCGCCTCACGCGCCCAATGCAACTTGTACTGCTCGTCCCCGTGCAGCAGATCAAATTCGTCCACGCCCTCTTCGATCGCGTTCTGTATGGCGAGGCCCAGGGTGACGAGACCCACGCTCTGCTTGGTGTAGCAGGGGTCGAAGCCCGCCTGATAGAAGTAAAAGGTCCGTCCGTAGGCGAATCCGTAGAGCGCTGCCGCAGGTTTCCCGTCAACCCGCAGGACAAAGAGGCGCAGCCAGCCGCGCTGAAGCGCTAAACGGCTGACCTCCTCATGGAACGAGCGAAGGCCAGGAGTGCAAAAGGCCGTGGACCCCCCTCGTTCCCGCCAGCGCACGTCGTGCAGCGCGAAGAGGGCCGACAGCGTCGTCCTGCGCTGCTCTTCCCATGCCACTCGTTCGAAACGTACGTCAAACCGCTTCGTCAGGTTCCTCAGCCTCCGGCCGAAGTTGTAGCGGTGTTCCGCGCCCAGGGTCGCGAGATAGGATTGCCAGGAGTGGCCGGATAATCGTATGAACGGGCAGATGTCCGTCGTCGCCCGGCTGCGCCGCCAGCCTCGCAGCATCAGCTGCGTGGCCAGGCCCGCGGCCAGACACGAATGCCTGTTCACCTGGGCCAGCTCCAGCATGAGCTTTCCGTCGGCCAGATGCTCCACGAGGGCGCGTATCGCTTCCCGCTCCCGCCCTCGCCTGATGATGAGGTCCAGGTAATCGGACCCGACGCTGCCGGTTCCAAGGAATTCGAGTACCCGAAACGGAACCAGGCCGGTGACTCGACGCGGCCTCACGGTTAGCGGCGCCACCGCGATCAGCCGGCCCTCGCACCGAACCGCAATCAGCGATAGCTGCCGGCCTTCCCCCAGATGTCTCCACCACGTGTGCAGCCATTCCCAGGTCAGGAACAGACAGTTGGACGCGCTCTCCTCGAGCAGCTCGTCCCACTCGTCCCTGAGCTTCTCAAAGCCCGCCGGATCCTCTATCCTCTCGACCATGCTCGCAAACCGCATCAGGCCTGGCTAAAAGCCTGTCGGAGTATGCCCTTCGAGCGCGGGCTTAGCCCGCGCAACAGATTCCTGGGGGAGGCCTCGGAGGGGGCCGTCCAGGCCCCCTCCGATTGTCCTAGAAATACAGCTTCAGGCGCACCACCTGATCCGCCATGTAACTGACCTGAGCCGGCGTGATGTCCTGATGGATCGGCAGCTCGAGAACATGGGCGCGAAGGAACCGGGCATCCGCGAACTCCTTCCCCTCCGCCCCGGGATCACCGTAGTTCCAGAACTCGACCGCGGCGATTCCGCGCTCGCGTAACGCCCGGGCGGCGAACCGTTTGTCCGGGACCAGAATCGGAAAGAACAGGGGACACACGCCCTCCTCAAGCTCTTTGTCCAACAGCGTGGCTTTGCCAACCAGCTTCTCGCGCAGCCGCCGGAAATTCTCCCGACGTCTCCGGCGTATGGCCTCATAGTCAAACCGCCGCAACAGGCCGAGATTCAGGGGCGAGATCCCGACGTTCACGCTCGACAGATCGAACCCGATCTCACCGACCGGCAATCGGTCGACGCCGAGCGCAGTCAGCACCCGCCCGGTCCCTCGCTTGAGGGAAAACAGCATCCGCGCGGGAGAATCCGACCGCGCCCGGAGCCACTCCAGCATCAACTCCGCGGTTCTGCCCGCGACCGACGCCACACCGCATGGCTTCAGCTCGAGCCTGGTCAGCTCCTCCAGCACGTGATCGTTCTGGACGAGCAGCCCGCCGTGCGGCAGCGGCAAGCTCTTGTACAGGCAGAACACCGCGTACTGGCCGAACGTCCCGAGGGGTCGCCCACGGGTCTCGCTGAGGAGCGAAAGCGCACAATCCTCGATCAGGAGCATTCCCCGCTCCTGACACAAGGCCAGGAGTTCCTTCACCGGTTGAGGCCAGCCCAGATAGTGAATGATGAACAACGCGCCCGGGTCGGCGGATCTGCACACGCGTCTCAAGTACTCGAGATCCGGTTCCAGGTTCCGACCCACGCGGTAATAGCGTATGGCGGCCCCGGCGGCGCGGATCGCCCAGACTTCGTTGCCACTGTGGTAGTCGGGCACGAGAACGGTCTTCCCGTTCTGGCCGCCCAGGGCACGGAACAGGTGGTAAATCGCATTCCGCGCCCGATAGAAATACGCGCGCTTCGGCGCGTTCAGCGGGAACGGAGCGTGTTCTGCGGTGCGCCACCGAACGAGGTAGGCTGGGTCGAGGCCCGGCCATGCCGGCACGTACATCTTTATGGGGCTTCCCCCCCGCCGATCAGCGGCCGCGCGGTCGCGACCTGGCTACCGGCGCCGTCGCCGGAGGTTCTTCGGTCTGGAGGCGTCAGTCCGTTGGTCCTGCCTCTTGCGCGCAACACGGTATCGCGAAGCGACAGGTAAAGCCGGTGCCGCTGAAGTCTCGGGACCAGCTGGAACTTCGCCCAGTGGATGAGCCGCGGGCCCATGGCGTTGGGGAACAGAAACAGCCAGTAGTGCGGCCGCGTTTCCCTTGTCCATTCCAGTTTCCACTTGTCCTTCGTCCCCATGAAATCACATTCGGCCAACCCCTCCGCGAACGCCTTGCGCAGGACCCCGTCGCAAAGCAGATTGAACGGCGAATACTGGGCATACTCCGGGTCGTAGCCGATCTTGAGCAGATAGAGTCTGTTCCTGTAGCACAGGGAGTAACTGAATGCGATCCGCCGGTCACCAATGGCCATGAAGGACAGGCGCAGCCAGCCGCGCCGCGCCGCTCGCTCCGCAAGCCTTGTGTAAAACGCGTGGACCGCGGGGTGGCAGCGAATGGCGGTCCCGGCTTCTCCCTTCCACGCGGCGGCCTCGAGTCGCAGCCCCGCTTCCAGGGCGCTTCCCAGTCGCTCATCCGGCGCAACGACCTCGAGCTCCACCTGTCCGAGCCGGCTCAGCCGTTTGAGCCGGTTGCGCAGATTGGCCCGGTGATGGCTGCGGAGCCCCTTCAGGTAGCTCTCCCACGTTCCGACCAGGGGCACGTAAGGAGACTCGGCCGAGCGCCAGAGACCGATGCGGAATCCGTCCCGGGCCGCCAGCCTCGAAAGCTCGTCCAGACTGCGCGAGCCGGCCTGTAGCTGATTCAGCTCGAGCACGTCCCAGAGGCCCTGCTCCCTCGACAGCGCGCGCCAGATCGCCCGGTACGCGTCGCCTGCTCGACGCGCGATGATGAAGTCGCAGCGGGGGGTGTGGTCGTTCGAGATGAACTGGAGCCGGCGCACCCGCACGCCATACATCCACCCGACGCTCCGCATCAACGGAGCGATCGCGACCGGCTCCCCGCCGGCCTTCACGACGAGAATGTGAAGCTCCTTGCCGGCGCCGAAGGACTCCCACCACGTGCGCACCCACTCGTGGCTCAGAAACGGGTGATCGATCCCGGCGGCTTCGACAACGTCATTCCAGGCCGCCTCCGCATCCAGGAAGGAGTTGAAATCGGAGATGGTTTCCACACGCCACGCGGGAGTCGCGGGCGATCTATCCCCGGGCACGACGACCGCTGCCGCCGCCTTCACCGTGCCTCCCTCATGACCGGGTCCGTCTCGCCTGGCCCAGCGTCACCTGCCGCGCCGGCTTCGGCAGCGGGCGTCGACCGGCCGTCTCCCACCAGCTTGAGGTACAGGCGCTCCGTCTCCCGTACCATGCCTTGGAGCGAGAAGTGCTCGGCGACCCGCTGCCGTCCGGCTCGGCCGAAGCGCGCCGCCAGAGCCGGGTTCCCGAGCAGCACGCCAACCGCATGCGCCAGCGCCCGCGCGTCACGCGGCGGCACCAGCCATCCCGTGACCCCGTCCTCCACGGCCTCCCGGTTGCCCCCCACGTTCGTGGCGACGACGGGCACCCCGGCCGCCATCGATTCGAGCAGCACGTTGGAGAGCCCTTCGCTCAGCGACGGAAGCACGGAGATCGCGGCCTCCGAAAGCAGGTCGGGCACATCCAGCCTGAACCCGGTGAACACCACGCGCTGGCCCACGCCCAGGCGGCGCGCGTACTCCTCCAGCTCACTCCGATACGCGCGGTCCCCCACCACCTGCGTCCGATCCCGGTAACACACGCTGTCTCCGACGATCAGAAACCGCGCCTCGGGAATCCGCCGCGACACGATGGCGGCCGCTTCCAGGAAGTACTCGATTCCTTTCATGCGGATTAACCGTGACAGCACGACCACCACGGGCGCGGCCGGCGGAAGTCCGATCTCCCGACGCACCGCCGCCCCTTCGCGCTGCCGCTGGAACCTGGACAGCGCGATCCCGTTTCTGATGACCGCGATCTTCTTCGGGCTGTACCCCTCCGCGATCAGCCGCTGCTTCACCGCCTCCGCGTTCACCAGGACACAGTGGGCCAGACGGCAGACGGCCCGCTGGAGGCGCCGCTGGATGGGAGTCCACACATCCCCCATGTCCCGGATCGAAGCCACGATGACGGGCACGCCGGCCAGGCGGGCGGCCGGTATCGCGAAGACGTTGCAGTAGAAGCCGTACGAATGCATGATCCCGATCCGGTTATCTCTCAGGAACCTGGCAAATCTCAGCTGCGCTTTGAAGGTATTGAGCTTGTAGAGGCTGTTGATCCCGTATTCCAGGATCGGGACCCGGCATGCCTCGAGCTCGCCGAGGAAGTGTCCAGACCGCTTCAAGCACGCCAGCTGCAGCTCGAACCGTGCGGGGTCGAGTCCCCGCGCCAGGTTGACCACATGCCGTTCCGTCCCGCCGACGGCAAACAGCGCGACGAACTCGAGGAGCCTGATCCGTTCCCCGTCCATGGCCCGCCTCCCTGGATGCTCCACGGATACCGATCCCACTCCCGGTCGCTGGAGCGATTACCGGTCCAGGCCGGTCCGGTGGGCGCCCGCCTCGTACACCGCCTTGACCGCCACCGCCAGGCCGCCGAGGTAATAGAAGTAGAAGTGGTAGGCGGCCGGATAGAAGAGAGCGGCAACGGCAAACGCGGCGAGACTGATCTGGATTCCTTCCGCGAGGTAGAACAGTTCCCGGAGCGCCGGCACTCCGGCGGAGCGCCGCTGAACGAACGTCGCGCACCTGAGGCAGCCGAACACGAGGACCAGGAACAGCACGAGCCCGGGAAGGCCCAGGTCCACCGCGTACTCGAGATACACGTTATGGACTTCCCTCCACGTCGCCCCTCTCAGCTCGTTCAGGGCCAGCGCGTTCATGCCTACCCCGGCTCCGACGATCGGATTTGCGAGCACGAAGCTCGTCGCGGCGTTCAAGTCGGTCCACCGCGCCTGTGCGGATCCGGTCGGGTCAGACTGAATATCGGTAATCGTCTCCAGGCGTCCGACGTACCCCTCCGGGAGGAACGGCAGACCCGCCAGCACGACGAGGGGCACCGCCAGGGCCCAGCCCCATTCCCGCCGCCCCCGGAGCTTCCACAGATACATGGCGACGATCGTCGACAGGGCCAGAAACCCTCCCCGGGAGAACGTCACGATCACCCCGACCACGCTCAGCACCACGCTGCCGAGCAGCAGGACACGAAGCAGGGGCCTCCGGGTTGCCAGCACGAGCGCCACGCTCAACGGGAGGATCAGGCTGAGCATCAGCGCCAGATCGTTTGGATTGCCGGTCAGCGGCGCGTCGAAGCCGTGGATGCGCCTGTGCACTCCCCCGGCGATGAACTCACCCGAGAGATAGTTGCTGACCCCCGAGACGGCCAGGGGCACCGCCATCAGGCTCAGCCCCTGCGTCAGCAGCCGGACCCTCGGAAGGCTGGTCACGACGTTGCCGATCAGCCAGAAGACCGCGAGCGCTTTGAAGTACTGGCCGAGAAGAAGCGACACGCTCCCTCCCGGCCAGTAGGAGAGCGGGAGTGTGACGATCGCCCATCCGACCAGGCACGCGGTGATCCACACCTCCCGGGTGAGGCTCATGAACGGCCGCCCGCGGACGAAGCGACCACCCAGATGCGCCGCGATGGCCAGGCCGGCCGTGACCAGCGCGATGCGTAAGGGGGCGAGGGCCGGAACGAGGCTCTGGGGCGCGAGCAACAAAATGAAGGTGAACGTCATGAGGCCCCAGAACGGCACGGAGCCATCAGGGACGTTGGGAGCGGCCACGGCAGGAGCCACCGACCGATCACGGCGTTCCTGCACCAAACCGGACCGCCACCCTGCCGGAGGGGAATTCGGGTTCATCCTAGCCCCATCGGAGGGGGACACCCACGCCTCCGGCGTGGGTACCCGGGCCCCCTCCGAGGCCTCCCCCAGGAATGGTGGTTCGAGCGTGGCGGGTTCGGCCATGCCGCGAGGCAGGCCACCCGCCGCACGAGCCCGGAGTCAATTGCGCGGGCAGAGCCCGCGCTCGGACGCGATGGAATTTCCCCGGCGGCATTACTCGGACACGCTCCTGGGATTCGCGGTTCATCTACAACGTGACGACCCGCCCGTCCGGCGCGGGGATCCCCCGGGTGGCACTCCGCGTGTCCACGACAAGGGACGCCATCTCCACGACCCGTCGGTAATCGAACTCGCGGTGGTCGGTGAGGATCAGCACACAGTCGGCCGACGCGAGGACCTGATCCGTGGGCTCCACGGCCTTGAGGACGACCCCGCCGAGCGTGACCGCGGGGACGTAGGGGTCCGCGTACGAAGCCTGCGCCCCTTTTTCGCGGAGCCGCGCGAGGATCTCCAGAGCCGGAGACTCGCGGATGTCCCCGACCCCGCGCTTGTACGCGACCCCGAGCACGAGGATCCTGGCGCCGTTCAGGCAGCGCCGCCGCCGGTTCAAGGCGTCGGCCACCAGCTCCACCACGTAGGCGGGCATGGCGCGGTTGATTTCGTCGGCGAGGTGGATGAAGCGGGCCTCGTACCCGTTCAGGCGGATCTTCCACGCAAGGTAGAACGGGTCCACGCCGATGCAATGGCCCCCGATGCCCGGGCCCGGATAGAAGGCGAGAAAGCCGAAGGGCTTCGTGGCGGCCGCGTCAATCACCTCGCGCGTACTCACGCCCAGGCGGCGGCACATGAGGGCGAACTCGTTCGCCAGCGCGATGTTGACGTTCCTGAAGACGTTCTCGTAGAGCTTGGCAAGCTCGGCCACCTTGGGGCTCGAGACCTCGATGACCGTGACGCTGATCTGCCGGTAGAGCAAGGCCGCCATGCGGCCGCAGGCCGGGGTGACGCCCCCCACCACCTTCGGAATGTCGCGGAGCCTGAAGGTCCGGTTCCCCGGGTCGATTCGCTCGGGCGAGAAGGCCAGGAACACGTCCACCCCGACCTTGGCTCCCCGGGCCTCGAACATGGGGCGGAGCAGCTCCTCGGTGGTCCCCGGGTAGGTCGTGGATTCCAGAACAACGAGCTGGCCAGGCCTGGACCTGGCGGCGACCTGCTCTGCCGCCGCGACGACGAAGGAGATGTCCGGGTCCTTCGACTTCCGGAGCGGCGTCGGCACGCAGATCACCACGACGTCGCTCCGGTCGAGGACGGAGACGTCCGACGTCGCCGCGTACCGACCGTCGCGGAGCAGCGCCACCAGGTCTTTCACGTCCACGTCCGGGCTGTGCAGCCCGCCCGCGTTGAGAGCGGTGACCCGGTGCGCATCCGTGTCGAGGCCGCTCACGGGAAATCCCGCACGGGCGAACTCGACCGCCAGCGGGAGACCCACGTACCCCTGGCCGACGACGGTCAGGCGTGCGGTGTGATTTCGGATCAGCTCCGCAAGCTCCGCCTGATTCATTCCGGCACCCCAGCCGCCAGCTCCAGCACCGCCCGCGCGAGCTTCTGCGGATCGTGCCGAACCAGCGGACCCCCGCCAAGGAGATCCCGCTCCACCGGCCGGCACCCGACCGCCTTGAGGACTTCCACCTCCACGGGCATCGGGGCGGCGCCCTCCGCCGCGTACCGCTCGCTCAGCTCCCCGGGGATCCTGGCGCTGTTGACGAGCACCGCGTGAATGGGCACCTGGGGGGTATGACGGCGTAGCGCCTGGAGGAAGTCCGCGGCGGTGTAGCCGTCGGTGTCTCCCGGCTCGGTCATGAGGTTCATCACCAGCACCACCCGGGCCCGAGAGCGAGCGATGGCCTCCGCCAGCTCTTTCACCAGCAGGGTTGGCAAAAGGCTCGTGTAGAGGCTCCCCGGCCCGATCACGATCAGGTCCGCCGCAGCGATGGCGTCCAGGGCCTGGGGCAGCGCCCGGGCGGTTTCCGGCTGAAGACGGACTCGCCGGATGGGGCGACGGACCGCCGCGATCCGTGATTCGCCTTCCACTCGGCTCCCGTCGGCGAACTCGGCCAGGAGGGTGACGTCGTCCAGTGTGGACGGCAGGACCCGCCCCCGGATCGCGAGGATGTCGCTCGCCCGCTCGACCGCCTTGAGAAAGTCGCTCTCGAGCTGGCTCAGGGCCGTCAGGATGAGATTGCCGAGCGTGTGGCCCGCCAGCTCGTTCCCGCCATTGAAGCGGAAGCCGAAGATCGCCCCCACCGTGGAATCGCCTTCCGCGAGGGCGAGGAGGCAGTTGCGGATATCGCCGGGGGCGAGCACCCGGTACGCCTGTCGGAGGCGGCCCGAGCTTCCCCCGTCGTCCGCAACCGTCACGATGGCGGTGAGACGGTCCCGGTCCTGATCCCGCGGCGATTCCCCCGGCCATCGGCGGGGAAGGAGGGCTTGCTTCAGGCCTTGCAGGACGACGGGGAGCCCGGTTCCGCCTCCCAGCGCGACGACGTTGGGAGCTCGGCGGGCAGGTCGCCCCGTCGGGAGCAAAAGCCGCTCCCCGGGGGCGACCCGCCACCGGTAGAGGCCGGTGTGCTCGTGGTACTCGACCACGTAGTGCGGCGCGCTCAAGGCCTCACCCTTCACCCGGTCTTGATCCCGCGGATCCGAATCGCGTCATCGAAGGCTTCGATATCGAGGAACCCGTTCGCCCGAAACCAGCGGATCACTTCGGGATAGCGAAACTTCCACTGGTACGTCGGCGTGTACCAGTCGAACGTGTCCAGCCAGCGCCAGCGCCAGCTCGGGTGCAACGAGATCGGGCAGACAAGCTGCAGCACCTTGCCGAGTCCGGGCACCCCATAGAGGTAGTAGAGAGGGATCGCTGCCGCGGCGAGCGCGATCATGAGCGGGGCGGGCAGGCGCGTGGTCAGCCTCCGAATCAGGTCGGAAGAACGCTGCGCGAAGCCGTAGCCGTGATACACGTAGATGGCGAGCCCGCCGCCCTTCTTGACCGTGGCGGCAACGCGCTCGAAGGCGGCCCGCGGATCCGGGGTGTGATGCAGCACGCCGATCGAGTAGGCCAGGTCGAATGTGCTCTCGCGAAACGGCATCGCGAAGATGTCGGCCTGAATCAGGTGGACTCTCTCGTGTCGGCCGATGTTGAGGTATGCCGCGTCCACCGCCGTCGTCAGGTCGATCCCGACCACCTCTCCGCCCTTCTTCGCGACGATCTCCGCGAACCGGCCGGCGCCGACCCCCGCGTCGAGCACGAGGCGACCCCCGTAATCCGCGTCCGTCCACCCCGTTGTGGACTCCAGGGCCCGCTCCGACCGGCTCGTTCCGCTGACGGAGTCCAGCTGCACCGTCCGAAACCGATGCCACTGGTACCCGAAGCTGGACGCGTACGCGCCGGACCTCACGAACCTGGGAACACCGCCGACGATCGGGTACCCGACACCACATCCCCGGCACTCCAGAGCGCCCTCGACGACCTCGCGGCCTTCATGGATCTGCGCGCGGAGACCCAGCTCCGACTTGCATTCAGGGCAGACGAGGAACTTCGTCGCGGCAGGCTTCATGCGGAGCGTGATATGTGGCGCGTTCTGCGCGCGCCAAAGACACCCGCCACCCTCGCTCCGATGCGCTTCGGATCTCCTCCGTCACCCGCGCCGTCGGAGCCGCTTCCACCGGCGCTCGAGAGCGCTGCGAGCCCCCGTTGCCGGCCCGTTCCGGCGGGGACCTCGCGCCTCGAGGCAGCGGCCGCCTCGGCCCCATGACCCAGGAGGATGACCCTGACGGTTTCGAACACGATGCGGAGATCCAGCCACAGCGACATGTGCTTGATGTAGTACAGGTCGTAGCGCATCTTCTCCGTCTCTTCCGCGAGGTTGTTGGCGTAGCCGTAGCGGATCTGCGCCCAGCCCGTCACCCCGGGCCGAACCGCGGACCGGAGGGAGTAGTACGGAATCTCCTGGCCGGAGATGTCGTTGAGATTCCGATGCACCAGCACGAACAGCTCGTAGTTCGAGACCGGGTGCGGTCGCGGACCGACCAGGTTCATGTCGCCGTGGAGGATATTCGCGAACTGGGGAAGCTCGTCGAGGCGAAACTTTCGCAGCCACCTCCCGGCCCGCGTGATGCGATCGACGTTGTCCTGCACCCACTCGGATGTCGCGCGGTCCGCCGGGTGCATGGTGCGGAACTTGATGAGTTTGAAGCGCCGGCCGCGGAGACCCACCCGCTCCTGGACGAAGAACACCGGGCCGCGTGAATCCAGCTTGATGGCCAGGACGATCAGGCCGAGGAGCGGGGCGAGGCCGACGAGGCCGATCAGCGCGGCGAGGATGCTCAGCCCGCGGCCGACCACCAGGGCGACCCGGGACTTCCGGAAATCCCTGGAGAAGATCAGGCTGCTCGGCGTGAGCGATTCGATGGCGAGCTTCCCCGTGAGGCGCTCGTAGACCTCCACCGCGTCCTCGACGACGATCCCGGCGCGCACGCGGGCCGCCAGCAGCTCGCGGACCGGCAACCGCCCCCGTTGCTCGGCCAGCGCGACGATGATCCGGTCGGGGTGGACTTCGCCGATGATCTTGCCGAGACGCTCGAGCCGCCCCAGGAGCAGGTGGCGGAACGCTTCGGCGGAGGCCGTGGCCTCATCCACCACGCCGACGATAGTGTAGCGGCAGCATGGCCGGGCCTCGATCTCCTCGATCAACTTCCGGGCAACGGGGCCGGTCCCCACGATCAGCACGCGCTCGCGGCGCGGACGGGCTCGCGGGACTCGATCGGAGACCGCGCGGAGCAACAGGAGGAGCCCGGCACCGATCAGGAGGCCCGCGACCGCGACCCGGGCGTTCGGAGAGAGCGCGTACAAGGTCCCTAGCAGGGTGAAGGCGACGCCCAGCGCGGGCGCCAACCTGGAGGTAAGCCCGGCAAGGCTCCGGGTGACCCGGAAGCTATGGAAATCGTCGGTGTGGTCAGCGAACATGGGACCAGATGCGGATCATTGCCCTCGGCCGCACACGCGACTCAGCGCTGACCCGAACGCGCCTCGCGGCTCGATCGCAGGGGCCTCCCGTCTTCGTCCACTCTCCGCAGCGCCAGGGTCAACCGCCTGTGCGCCTTCCGCCGCGCCTCGCGCTCGCGAGAGGCCGACGGCGGCTGCGGGGGGTAGAGTGCCTGGTAGCCGACCCACCAGTCGGCGAACAATACGTGGTGACGAACCGTTCCGTCGCTATGAACCATCGCTGGTTCCGCCATCGTTCTCCTCCTCCTTCTGTCTGCGTGCCTCCACGGTGTGTCCCGCGGTCTCACGCTGTGCCTGCTCGATCTTTAGCGTTCCGATCCCGTGGGTACTCGGCATGACCTCGTCCGCCGACTCCGACGCTTCACCGGTCGCCGATCGTTCCCGATAGAACTCGCTGATGCCCTCCCTAATCTCGCGGAGCAGCTCCCGTCGTCTTCGCCTCAGCACGAGAAGCATCACGCACCTCCGGTTCCCCTGCGGTGGAGAGGTCCCCGCATGTCCCGGCGATCTTCTCCTTTCGCCTCCGGCACAGCTCGCAGAAGCGGTCACCGGGCCCCTGGGACATGTGGAGCCGGTTGCACCACCCGAGACAGGGAGCCATCTTGGGATACCCCTGCCGGTACGCCGGACCCGTGCCGCGGAGTTTCTCCTTGCGAACCATCATCGATCCTCGGAGGGGGGCTCCGCCCCCCTTCCGAACCTCCCCCCGAGATTGCGCGGGCCAAGCCCGCGCCCGAAGCGCTTCGGCTGTCCCCAAGTGGACCCTTCGAGCATTCGCGTGGAGTTTTTCAGCACGCTGTTAGAGGGTCTTGGCTGCCTGTGGGCTGGAGCGAACGGGCGGCGCGAGCGCGATCAGGTTCGACGGATCGGCTCTAACGTGAGAGCTGCGCGTCACTCCACCGTCACGCTCTTGGCGAGGTTCCGCGGCTGATCCACGTCGCAACCCCGCAAGACCCCCGCGTGATAGGCGAGGAGCTGGAGCGGCAGCGCAACCAGCAGCGGCTGGATCCAGTGCAGAGCTGGCGGGATGGGGATGACGATGTCGGCCTTGGCTCTGATCTCCTCGTCCCCTTCCGTCGCGACCGCGACCACAGTCCCGTCCCGGGCTTTCACCTCTTCGATGTTGCTCGCCATCTTCTCGTAGGTGGGCCCCAGCGGGGCGACAGCGACGACGGGCATATGCCGGTCGATGAGGGCGATCGGGCCGTGCTTCATCTCGCCCGCCGGGTACCCTTCGGCATGGATGTAGGAGATCTCTTTGAGCTTGAGGGCCCCCTCCAGGGCCAGAGGGTAGTGGATGCCGCGCCCGAGGTAGAGGAAGTTCCGGCTCCCGGCGAAGCCGGCCGCGATCCTGCCGATCTCGTCGCTCTGCTGGAGCACCGCGGTCATGAGGTCGGGCGTCTCCGCCAGCGCCTTGACCGCCTGGCGAACCAGCGCGGGCTCGGTGAAGCCCCTCGCGAGGCCCAGCTTCAGGGCGAGGAGGATGAGCGCGGTGATCTGCGCCGTGAACGCCTTGGTGGACGCCACACCGATCTCGACCCCGGCACGGGTGTAGAGGACGCCGTGGGCCTCGCGGGCCAGCGAGCTGCCGACCACGTTACAGACGGCCACCACCCAGGATCCCTGCTCCCTGGCCTCGCGTAGCGCCGCCAGCGTATCGGCGGTCTCTCCCGACTGCGAGATCGGGACCGTGAGCACGCGGCCGTCGAGGACGGGCCGACGATAGCGGAACTCCGACGCGATATCCACCTCCACGGGAAGCCGGGCGAACTCTTCGACCAGATACTTTCCGACCAGCGCCGCGTGCCAGGACGTGCCACAGGCGACGAAGCAGAGACGGTTCAGCCCGGCCAGCTCCCAGTCCCTGAGTCCCAGCTCGGGGATGTGGATCTCCCCCGCCTCGGCGTCCACGCGATCCCGCATCGTGTTCCGGACAGCCTCGGGTTGCTCGAAGATCTCCTTGAGCATGAAGTGCGGATACCCCCCTTTCTCGGCCGCTTCTGCGTCCCAGGGCACGACGGACGGGGTCCGCCGCACGGGAATCCCGTCGAGCCTGCGGATGCTGATCTCGCCACGGGTCAGGAGGGCGACCTCACCCTCCTCGAGGACCAGGATTTCCCGCGTCTCCCCCAGCAGTGCCGGGATATCCGAGGCGAGGAACATCTCCCGATTCCCGAAGCCGATGACCAGGGGGCTGCTGCCCCGACGGAGAGCGACCAGCAGATCGGGGGCATCGTCCCCGATGCAGGCCACGGCATACGTGCCCCGCAGGTCCCGGGCAGCCCGGCATACGGCCTCGGGCAGCCCGTTCGCCCGGTAGCGCTCGATGAGATGCGCGATGACCTCCGTATCCGTCTGGGAGCGAAAGCGATGCCCCTGGGCGCCCAGGGACTGGCGGAGCTCCCGGTAGTTCTCGATGATTCCGTTGTGGACGATGGCGAGTCGCGAGCCACAATCCACGTGCGGGTGCGCGTTGGCATCCGACGGGCGTCCGTGGGTCGCCCAGCGCGTGTGGGCGATCCCGAGGGTTCCCTGGGGCCGGCCCGCGGCGATCAAGGCCTCCAGCGCGGCGATCTTCCCCACCGTCTTCCGCACGTCGAGACGGCTCCCGTCGAGCGTGGCGATCCCGGCGGAGTCGTACCCCCGGTACTCCAGGCGGTGAAGGCCCCCGATCAGGAACGAGATCGCCTCGCGCTGGCCGATGTATCCGACGATGCCGCACATAGCGTGATCAGCGTCGCGGCGCCCGGGCGGGCCGCGCTCCCCGGAGGAACCGCCGCCCCCGGATCGACCCCTCGAGCTTTTTCGCGGCGCGGCCCCACCATCCCAGCAGGTCGCCCTCGGCGGGCCCGTAGCCGTAGTAGTACGCGTAGTACCCGGAGAGCGGTCGATCGTCTCGGTTGAATACGAACCCGACAACCTTGTTCGGCTCGATGAGGTTCAGGGATTCCTCGACGAGCTTGCGCGGCGTCCTGTTGGCGGCCACGACGATGAGGAAGCCGTCCACCCACTGCGCGAGCTCCTGGCAATCGGGCACCGCCAGCAAGGGAGGCATATCGAGCACCAGGTACTCGTAACGACGGCGCGCGTCCGCGATCAGCTCTCCGAGCCGCGGCGATTTCAGCAACTCGTACGGAGCGGCCTCGCTCCGGCCGGCGTGGAGGATCGACAGATTGAACACCGGATGGCGGCACACCACGCTCTCCAGGGTCAGGTTCGGGTCCAGGATCGCCCGCACGAGCCCGGGCCCCGCGGATTCGCCGAGCGCCAGCTTATGGGCGACGGACGGCCGGCGCAGGTCCGCTTCGACGAGGAGCACCTTCCCGTCGACCGCCTGCGCGAGGGCGCCGGCGAGATTGATGGCGGTGACGGACTTGCCATCACCGACCGAGGGACTCGTGACCGCGACGACCGAAAGGTTGGCATTCGCATGGAGCTGCTCGACTACATAGCGAAGCCGCCGATACTGCTCCGCCGCGAACGCCCTCGGGGTGATGAGGCTCACCATGTGGCCATCGACGCCAGCGGGAACCGCTCCGTCTTCGGACCGCGCCTCCGGCTGGCTGACCTCCACCTCGACCGGCCGCTCGACGCCCGTTGACACCGGCTCCTGGACCGTCGGCGGGGCCGCTGCCGGCGGGGTCTCTTCTGGTGCGACGTCACCGGGAGGCTCGACCGCGACCGCACCGGCTTCCCGTTGGCGCGCCTGCTCCCGCAGGATGCGCTCCTGTTCGGCTCGCTCGAGCGCCCTGAAAAATTCGCTCATTGGGCGCCCAGCGCGTCCGCGAGGCTCGAGAGCGATCCGGACACCAAATCGGACACGTACGCCACCGCATCGGGCTGCAACGCCAACCCCGCGAGGATGCCGATCACGGAGGCGATGAGCGCTCCGACGAGCCACCGGAATCCCCGCAGCGGCGCGAGCGCGGCGAACCCCTGTCGCCGCGGGAGCGCCAGCGCGCCCTCCTCGAAGTACTCGATCGCCCGCTCCACGATGTCGCGATCGATCCGCCGCGTCTGGTCGGCGTACCCGATGAGGAGACAGTGGTCGCAGACCAGGTTCACGACACGCGGAATCCCGCCCGCGTACTGCGCGATCCGGCGCACCGCGCGCTCGGTAAAGAGGCTGAGATCCCGCGCCCCCGCGATCCGGAGGCGGCTCCGGATGTAGTCCCCGGTCTCCGCCGCCGTCAACGGCGAGATGGCGCAGCGGAGCCCGATCCGCTGCCTGAGCTGGCGCAGCTCCGCAAGCTCCAGCTTGGCCCCGAGCTCCGGCTGGCCCACCAGCACGATCTGCAGCAGCTTGTCCGTGGCCGTCTCGGCATTCGAGAGGAGCCGGATCTGCTCGAGCGTCGACGGATGCAGGTTCTGGGCCTCGTCGAGGATCACGGCGGTGTTCTGGCCGACGCGCCGCCGCTCGATCAGGAAGTCGTTCAGCGCGACCAGGCATTCGACCCGGCTCTTCCCGACCTTCCCCAGGCCGAAGTCCTCGAGCATGTACTCGAGGACGTCGTCGAACGAGAGGGCCGAGTGGAAGACGAAGGCAACCGCCGTGTTGCTGCCGTCGAGCCGCTCAAGCAGGGCGCGGAGCAGCGTCGTCTTGCCGGTCCCCACCTCACCCGTGAGCACGATGAACCCTTTCTGCTCCTGGACCCCGTACACGAGGTGCGCCAGCGCCTCGCGATGACCCGGCGTGAGGTAGAGAAACTTCGGGTCAGGCGTGTTGTTGAACGGCTTCGCCTTCAGGCCGAAGAATTCCAGGTACATGGAGCTCGGCCCTACGACCCGCCGCGCGCCAGCATCGACACGAGCTGCTCGTTGCCGTGCGCGATGAAATAGGACATCCCGACGATGAGGAGCAGACCCACAGCCGAAGCGGCCGCGATGAGCCAGGCGCGCCGGCGCTGCCGGACGATATCGTCGTCGGTGACGATCGGCGGAATGCTCACCAGCACCGGGACGCTCGTGAAGCCCCGCAGGCTGTCCACCGTGTGGAACGACGTGTCGACCTGCTCGGCCGCCACCACCACGCCGACGGCCAGCGCCAGGGAAAGCATCAGGCCCATGGCGATCAGCCGGAAGTGGTTCGGCGCGACCGCATGGTTCGGCACCACGGCGCGATCCAGCATGCTGAACTTCTCCCCCTTCTGGTCCTGCTCCAAATGTTCCGCCTGCTGGGCGTCCGTGTACCGCCTCAGCAGCGAGCTGTAGAGGTCTTTCATCGTCTCGTAATCCCGCAGGAGCTGGGTGAACTCCTGCTCCCGGACCGCCGTGTTCTCGATCCGCCGCTGGTACGCGGCGATCGCCTCTTTCAGCCGCTTCTCCTCGTCCTTGAGGGCGTCGATATCGGTCTCCGCCTCGCGGAGTGACCGCCGCAGCCGCTGGACAGCGGGGTCCGCCTCCGCGTCCGGCTTCGCCTCGGCCTCGCGCTCCCGGGCGGCGATCTCCGCTTTCAACCGGATCACATCCGGGTACTTCTCGGTGTAACTCCGGCGAAGCTCGATCAGCTCTTCCTTCAGCTTGCCGAGCCGATCCGCTCTGGCGCTGGGCCCGCCCCCCGCGCCGCGCGGAGCCGCCTCGGCGAGCTGCCGCGCCAGGATTTCCCTCCGCTCCATGAGCCGGGTCAGCCGTTCGATGTTCAGCCGAAGCTGAGCGCTGAGCCGCTCCAGCGTGAGCAGGTTCGCCTGCATCTGAGGAGGAGACTCGCCGGGATACCGTCGCTTCGCCTCGCCGACCCGGCGTTCCTGCTCCTCCAGCCGCTTCCGCATCTCGTCGAGCTGGACTTTGAAGAACTCGGTCGTCTCCGTCGCCTGCCGCCCGCGGATCTTCCAGTTCTCCTCGATGTAGAACGACGCCAGCGTGTTGGCCACGTTGGCGACTTTCTGCGGATCGCGCCCGCGGTAGCTGAGCGCGAAGGCGACGGTCGCGCCGCGCCCGACCGTGTGCTCGACCTGCTTGAGCTCGAGCTTGATATCGCGCCGCATCCGCTCGACGATGTGCTCAAGCGGAGCTCGGCCTTTCACCTCCGGGTAGAGGTCGAAGAGGTTGACCAGCTCCAGCAGCCGCGCGCGGCTCAGGGTCTGCTCGCTGATGGTCTGAAGCCTCGTGTCGAGCTCCACGGTGACCGCGGGCCTGACAAACGTCGCAGGGACCTGCTCGCGCTCGATGAGCACCGTGGCCGTGGCGCGGTAAATGCTCGGGAGGAAGTTCACGACGCTGACCACCAGGCTGAACGTCGCCATGAAGACCAGGATGGCCGACCACTTCCGGCGCGACCACACTTCCTGCGCCAGGTGGACCCCGGACCCCTGTTGCGCCTGATCGGCCATGCCGTGCGCCACGCGTCCCCCCCCGGACCGCCTACGGCACCACGATGACGTCGCCGGGCCGGAGGAAGAAGTTCTCCTGCTGCCCGTCCGCCAAGACGGCCTTGTTGTAGTTGAACGGGATCCGCTTGGTCTTCCCGCCCTCGTTGCGCAGGATCACGATCCGCGAGCGGGCGGCAAAGTCGCTGAACGGGCCGGCGATGGCAAGGGCATCCAGCACCGTGCTCCGAGTCGTGAGCTCGTAGCGGCCGGGTGTCTTCACCTCGCCAACGACCGAGACCGCGAAGCTGTGCACCTCCCGGACAATCACGGAGACCTCCGGAGCGGCGACGTAGGCGGCCAGGCTTTTCTTCAGGATGTTCCGCAGCTCCACCGTGGTGAGGCCCGCCGCCTGCACGTCGTTCAGGACCGGGAGGGAGATCTTGCCGTCCGGCCGCACGGGGACCGTTCGGCTGAGCGCCGCGTTGTTCCACACGGAGATCTCCAGGACGTCCCCGGGCCCGATCCGGAATTCACCCGGCTCCTGAGCCTTGCCGGGTTGCTGGGCCGAGACCAGACCCGGCCCGCCCACCGCCAGGATCACCAGCAATGCACCGAGTCGCGCGCGAGTCGTCATGTCGTTCCCCCCCGAGGGTGCCGGCTACGGCACCAGGATGATGTCCCCGGGCTGGAGGAAGAAGCTCTCCCCGTTCACGTGCCCCGAGATGGCCGTGTTGTAGTTGAACGGGATCCGCTTGATGCTGCTGCTGCCGTCGTGGCGGAGGATGATGATCCGCGAGCGGGCGGCGAACTCGCTGAACGGGCCGGCCATGGCAAGGACATCCAGCACGGTGCTCCGGCTCCGCAGCTCGTACCGACCCGGCGTCTTCACCTCGCCGAGAACCGATACCTTGAAGCTGCGCACCTCCCGCACGATGACCGACACTTCGGGCTGAGGCATGTACTCCACGAGCTTCTTCATCAGGACATCCCGGAGCTGCATCGGCGTCAGGCCCGCCGCCCGGATGTCGTTCACGAGCGGGAGCGAGATCTTGCCGTCCGGCCGCACGGGGACCGTTCGGCTGACCGCCGTGTTGTTCCAGACCGCGATGTCGAGCACGTCCTCCGGCCCGATCCGGTAATCGCCGGGCTCGACGGCGGCGGCCCCTTCCTCACCGCACGCGCGGCCGTGTCCCACGGCCAGCGCGGTCGCGCCGACGATGAGCGCCGGGATCACGAGTCGCCAAACGAGCCGCGCAATCACCATGGCGTTCCTCCGGATCGGGAGGCGTGTCGCTTGAAGAATCGGGGTGGGGCGAAGGCCGCCTGCCGCTCAAGCCGACAGGCGCGGCCCTCGAGGAACGGGGGCGGAAACCGACCGCCTAGTAGCGTGTCGGAGTCAATGCCCTTCGAGCGCGGGCTTCGCCCGCGCAACCGATTCGTGGGGGAGGCTTCGGAGGGGGCCGTCGAGGCCCCCTCCGACTGTCTTAGTAAATGCGGTAGGGCTGCTTGACGGTCAGCCGCAGCAGGATGATATTGTGGGAGATCTCCTCGTCGCGTATCGCGTTGACGCCGCCCTCCTGGAAACTGAACTCGTAGGCGCCTTCGAGGGAAAGCCACGCCGTGATCTTGTATTCGGCCGTCAGATCCAGCGCGTACACCCTGGCTTCCCGGTCGGCGTCGAAGGTCCGAAGGAGGCTCGGCGCGGCGCGTACCTCCAGCGACGGCAGGGGCTCGAGCACCGCGGTGGCGATGAAGGCCTCGTTGTCCACGCTGCCCGCCCGCCCGATGACCGTGGTCTGGCTGCGCGAGTACGTGAACGAGACCTCCCCGAGCCTGAGCCGATGGCGGATCGAGGCCGAGACTTCCGGGTCCACCGACCCCTCGCTGAAGCGGGGTCCGCCGCGAAGCGTGAGGCTCGTCAGCGGCGTGAGCTGGCGCGTCCAGCCGAGCGTGACCGCATGGGAGGTGGTGGTGCCGCCCGGGTCGAAGTCGAACTCGCGGAGGGTATAGCCCACGCTCCCCGTGTCCAGCGGCGTGATCCGCCGGTCGAGGCGAAGGTCGCCGACATGGGTCAGGATCGTGACACCCCCCGACAGCTCGTCCTCCGTCAACGTGTACTCCGCAGCCCCGGCCGTGAGGGGGTCGAACTCGTAGGCGACGCCGGGCTTGGCGGAGAGGCGCTGGGCGCGCACCCGCCCCACCAGAATGCCGGTCGCCACGTTGAGCTGGCCGGGCGTTTGCGTTTCCAGGAATGCCCCGTCGAACGACAGCGTCAGCGTCCGGTTTGGCCGGGACCGGAACTCGATCCCGGCTTCCTGGCGCACCTGGGCGTCGTCCAGCTCCGGGTGGTCGGGATAGATCTCCGCGTCGAACGTGTAGCGACCCAGGAGCGTGAGCGGGACGGACTGGTAGCCGGCCTGAATCCCCGGGCTGAAGCGCGAGATCAGGTCCTTCTCGCGTCGGGAGGGAGTGAAGAACAGGTTGTCGTCGTACACCTCGGCGATGGAGAAGGAGGGAGTCACGAAGACGCCAGGCTGAGCGCCGGCGAGGCCCGGGACGAGCACCGCTCCCAGGAGCACGACCGCCAGCGCGGCCCCTCCCGCCCGCATCGCCATGCTGTCGCTTATAGCATCCCACTGCGCGCTTCTTCAACTCCTAAAGCACACGCCCTGCCGGTGCCGCGGACCGCCGGTCCAGGCGCCTACGCGGCGGCCACGCGCGTACAATCGACCTCCACCGCGATGCTCCGCTTGAGCAGGTCCACGGAGAGAACCAGCAGCCCTTTGTTCGGTCTGCGCTGCACCAGGATGCCCTCGATATCTGCCAGCGGCCCGCCGGTGATGCGCACCCGCTGGCCTTCCCGCAAGTACGCATACGGCAGAACCGGGATGCGCACGCGCAGAACCCGCTGGATCGCTTCGATCTCGCTGTCCGGGACCACCTCCAGGCGATCCCACCGCTCCCCCAGAACGCGGACCACGCCCCGCGTCTTGAGCACCTCGATGTAACTGGACTTGTCCATCGTGTGGTTCAGGAAGAGGTACCCGCGGAACATCGGAACGTCGATGAGACGCCGCACGCCCCCGCGCCTGGACCAGGCGCCCAGCTTCGGAAGAAACGGATGATACCCCTTCGCCGCCAGCTGATCGTGTACGAGCTGCTCGCAGTTGCTCTGGGTCCAGAGCGCGTACCACTTTGCCTCGGCCGACCGGGCGCTCTCCGCTCGACTGTTCACCGGCCAGCCGCGCATCTCTCCCTCGAACTCGACGTCCCCTGGCAAGGCTTCGCCCCCTTTGGTTCGCGCCCCGTCTCGAAGGCCGAACCCCGCACGCGTCTTGGACCTTCTTTGCTCCGGCGACCAAGTCCCTGCCTGAGAAGGCAAGAGGTCTCGTCGCCCCTGCCCCTGCGACCCGAGCGCCGAGGCCGGGCGCCTCGTTACCGGTCTATGCCGCCAGGATACTCAGCGAACGCGAGCGATGGCTGGTCCGAGGGCACTTCACGGCGACTCTCACGTTCAGCCTGGAGGTCAGCGCCGATTTAAAGTCGCTCAGAGCGTTCCGGTTCAGCGTTTCGCTCCCCTCAAAGGCAGCCGCGCTCGCGTCGATTCTTTCTCACCGTAGCGCACGGTACCGAAGACCCGGAATCGGGTGAATCCCGGAAAGGAAACGAGGAAAATGCCCTAAAGGCGAAGCGGGGGAGAGCCCCGCACGGAGCTCTCCCCCTGGGTCCGGTCAGCGGCCGCTACTTGTGGGCCTGATGGTTGCCAAAAGTCAGCGTCTTACCCGGCTCGGGAATCAAGAGGACGACGGCTCCGCTGGCGTCCCTGATGATCAGCCTGCGGATCCTGTCGCTCGTGCCGGGTTCCCCGGCATCGGTGAACACCCACTCCGCCGTGGCCCCGGGCTGTCCGTCAACGAGCCCGGTCCCCCTGCCTTCGTAGGTGTCGAACGGCGCCGCCGGGGGATTAGGCGAGATGGTCGGGTCGTCGGTGCACTGGGCAAAGGTGAGCGTCTGCAGGTGGAACCGATGGCTTGCCTCGCCGCCCGGATGCCAGTTGACCTGCAGGCGGTTAGGTTTCCGATTCACATCACAATGCAGCTCGAAGCCATGGGTCACCCGCATGCCGGTGTCCGTGAACACGCTCCCGCCACCCGTCATGCGCCCCTCGACCTGCGGCGGAGGCGGCACCTCCTCCTCGGCCCTGATGATCAGCTCGGCCGCCGCGCCTTGCCCGATCGGGCCGCCCTCCAGGTTGACCTGAGGGAAGAAGAAGACCTCGGCGACGTTGCGGGCGACGCGCGGGAAGCTCACGCCGGAGGTGCCGATCAGGGTCGAGGTCAGATCGAGCCGGAAGAGGATCGACTCCCCAAGGTCGAGCGCCCGCCCGATGGCCGCGGGCATGTTCAAGATCGTCACGACCACCACGTTGCCCATCACGACCACGTCGAGCTGGGCCGACGGGACCTCGGCCAGGACCTCCCCGGTGTCACTGACGTGAACGGCCCCGACGGCACTCACGTCGGGCGAGGTCAGCCGGAACTCCTCGGGCAGCGTGTCAAACATCCGCGCCGAGTTGGCCTGGAACCCCGTCTCGTTCAGGGCGGCCACGACGGCAATGACGCGCGGCGGAACCGTCGCGACGACCGTCCCGCTTCCGTCCACCACCGCTCGCACGAGCGGAAGCCCCGTGGCGGCGTCGGTCGGCAGTGGGGCGCCGTCCGGCGCGGTGAAGAACTTCTCGACCAGGACATGGCTCAGCGCGGGCGTGGGAAGTGCGAGCAAGGCGATCGGGAGGATCGTGAGAAGGAGCAAGCAAAACTTACGAGTAACGCTTCCTGCCATAGCGTTTCTCCTCTGGCCGTTTACCGGCTATTTTTCCCTGCTAGCTGTGGACTTGAATGGTTCGTCCGCTCCGTTCTTTACATCTTCCGCCCCTCCTGTTTGTGCTTCCCGAGTTGTCGGCAGCCTCGAAATTCCGCCCTCCGTAAAGGCTAGGCGGCGAGCCAGCAGGCTTACAATCCGTCGAACGCTCCAATCGGGGGGCGGAAAATCCCCGAACCTAACGCAGTTCGATCGGGAATTGCGCTGAAAGATCTCTGAGGATGGCGGGCCGGGAGAGGGCGGCTGAAGGCCGGGCTGCAGCTAGAACAATCGAAGGGGGCCTCGACGGCCCCCTCCGAGGCCTCCCCCAGGAATGGTGGTTCGAGCGTGGCGGGTTCGGCCATGCCGCGAGGCAGGCCACCCGCCGCGCGAGGCCCGAGTCAATTGCACGGGCGAAGCCCGCGCTCGAAGGGCATTACTCCGACACGCTCCTAATCATCACGGCCTATCTAGAAACGCGGCTCCGCTTCAGGAGGGCGCTGCGCCCGGGTGAGGGGACCTATTGCGCAGCCTGCTCGGCCCAGTCAAGGCATCTCACGCCGAGCACGATGACGCCGGGTTCCTCTTCTTTGGCGTAGGCGTAGGCCAGGTTGGTCTTGCAGCCACGCTTCACAAGGGCCTGAACCATCTCAACGAAGGCGGCCTGCCCCTGCTCCAGGAAGTTTCTGCTGTAGCGCATCTCGCGAGTCACCTCGGCGTCCATGCCGTCGGCGCTCCGGACGGGTCCCCCTCCCAGGAGCGCGGAGGCGAGGAGGCATGCCGCGACGACGGGCCATTCGTGCCTCGTCAGAGGCAGCCCGCGCGAGCCAGGGCGGCTCACGGCTGAATCAGGCCGTGGCGGACGGCGTAGCGGACCAGGCTGGCGGTCTCGTGAATGTTCAGCTTCTCCATGACCCGCGCCCGGTGAGACTCGGCGGTCTTCACCCCTATTCCCAAGAGCTGGGCGATCTCCTTCGTCCGCTTCCCCTGGGCGATCAGCTGTAGGACCTCGCGTTCCCGCGGGGTCAGCGGGTCGGGGGGGAGGTCGCTCTTAGCCAGATAGGCCTCGACGACCGTGCGGGAGACGCCGGGGCTCAGGTAGATCGCTCCCCGGGAGACCTCCTGGATCGCCCGCACGAGGTCCGCCGCAGCCTGGGTCTTCAACACGTAGCCGCTGATCCCCGCCTGCAGCGCCTTCACGACGTACGGATCGTCGGCGTACACCGTCAGCAGGATCGTTCGCGTCCGCGGCGAGACGGGGGGAATCTCGCGCGCCGCATCCAGGCCGTTCAGCAGCGGCATGGCAAGATCCAGGACTGCCACGTCGGGATGATGCTCCCGGGCCATCTGGACCGCCTCGTGGCCGTCTCCCGCCTCGGCGACCACCTCGAACCCCTCGCGCTCGAGGACCGCCTTGACGCCCTGGCGAACAATCAGGTGGTCGTCAGCTAAGAGGATGCGTAGCGGCAACTCGAAGTCTCCCCTGCAGACGACGATCCCCGTCCTTGTGGGGCACCCAGCCCTCCGACGGCTTCCACCGTGCCTGACGATCAACCGTGCTCAACATAGTAAAGTACGAAGAAAGTGTGGCCTTTCCACGCAGGGCAGGGCAATCCGGTGAACTCTGGATTACAAGGGAGGGGAACCCCTGAACGGGAAAGGGGGCGGCCCGCGGGGGCCGCCGGGGTCAGGGCTCGACCAGGCCCCGACGGATGGCGTAGCGGACCAGGCTGGCGGTCTCGTGGATGTCGAGCTTGTCCATGAGCCGGGTCCGGTGGGACTCCGCGGTCTTGACGCTGACCCCGAGCAGGGTCGCGATCTCCTTCGTCGTCTTTCCTTCGGCGATCAGCTGGAGGACTTCTTGCTCCCGGGGAGTGAGGGGATCGGCGACAAGCTCGGTCTTGGCCCGATACGCCTCGACCACCGCGCGGGAGACGCCGGGGCTCAGGTAGATCCCTCCCCGGGAAACCTCCCGGATCGCCTGGACCAGGTCCGCGGCGGCCTGACTCTTTAAGACGATCCCCTTGAATCCGGCCCGGAGGGCCTCCAGGATGTACTGGTCCTCGGTATGCATGGTCAGCAGGATCGTTCGCGTCCGGGGGGAAGCCGGGTGGATTTCGCGCGCTGCGCCCAGCCCGTTCAGCAGCGGCATCGCGAGATCGAGGACGGCCACATCGGGGGACACCTCCCGGGCCAGCCGGACTGCCTCGTGGCCGTCCGCCGCCTCGCCGGCGATGCCGAACCCCTCCCGCTCGAGGATGGCTTTCAACCCCTGACGGACGATCTGATGATCGTCGGCCAAGAGGATCCGAAGTGGCATCGTCAGGTCCCCAGGGGAATCGTGATGAGCAGCTCGGTTCCCCGGCCGGGGGCGGAAATGACCTCGAGCGTGCCCCCTAACGCGCCGGCCCGCTCCCGAATCCCGACCAACCCCAGGCCGCGGTCGCCCCGTCGCGCCAGGACGGTCCCCACGTCGAAGCCGACACCGTCATCCCGGACGGAACACCGGATCGCGCGGGCCTCCCGCCGGAGGTGGACCCTCACGCGGGTGGCCTGAGCGTGTCTCGCCACGTTGGCCAGGGCCTCCTGCACGCTCCGGTACAGGGCGGTCTCCATCAACGGTGGCAGCCGCCCCCCCGTCGAGCCCTCGACGCCGATCCGGAGTCCACTCCGCTTGGCGACCCTTCCTGCCAGGAATTCGACCGCAGGCACGAGCCCCAGGTCGTCCAGAATCGTGGGACGGAGCTCGTGGGAGAGCCTCCGCAGTTGCTCCTCGATCTGGTCGAGCAACGCCGTCACCTCCTGGAGACGCCCGCGGGCCCGAGCGGGCAGCTCGCGTCCGATCTCTTCCAGCGCGAGGTACACGGAGACCAGGAGCTGCCCCGCCTCGTCGTGGAGCGCATGGGCGAGCCGTCTCGTTTCCTCCTCCAGCACCTCGTTCAGCCGGCGCACCGCCTGCTCGGCCCGCTTGCGCTCGGTCACATCGCGGGCAATGCCCTGGATCCCGGCGGGCTTCCCCTCGTGGTAGATCAGCCGGGTACTGACTTCGAGCGGGACACGGCGCCCGTCCTTCGTAAGGATCTCTAACTCGTAACTGGTGCGTTCCGCCTGGCCCGTGAGCTTCCGCTGGAGCATCGTCCACGCCCGCTCGAGGTCCTCGGGTGCGATGACCGCCGCGAAGCTCATCGAAGCCGTCTCGTCGCGCTGGTAGCCGCTGAGTTGCTCGCCGGCCCGATTGATCGAGGTGAAGTTCCCCTCGAGATCCGTGGTGAAGATGATGTCGTTGGCGTTCTCGAACAGCTCGCGATAGCGCGCCTCGCTCACCTGCAGCGCGGCATTCGCTTCGCGGAACCCGCGGTGCGTCATCTCGAAGGGCGACAGGCTCTCCGCCAGGAAGTTCCCCGCCGCGCTCACAGCCTCCGCGACTTGATCGAGCGCGGCAGGCGAGACGTTCACCATGGCCTCCCGGTGGAGCGTGACCATTTCCACCACGCCCAACCCGCCGGCGAGCGCTTTGCGTCCGAGTTCGTAGGCGCGCTGCAGAAGCGCTTCCTCCCGGCCGGCCAGGTACTCCTTCAACGCCGCCGTATACTCTTCCGCGAGCGCCTGCACGGCGTCCTTCATCCCGCCTTGCCCACGTACCGCGCGACCACCACCAGCGCGTCGTCCGTGCCCTTACCGTACTCCGCCAGGATGTGATCGGCGATCTGCTGGGGCTCACCGATCGTGTTCGCCGTGTCGGCGAACTCGGGGCGGATCCCGTCGGTGGCGAGCATCAGGGTGTCGCCAGGCGCCACCGTGAAAATGCTGCCGCGGAGGTCCGGTAATTGGCCCCCGACAACGCCGCCCCGGAGGAGGAGCGCCTCCCGCCGCGGGTTGGCGTCAGGGTCGGCGCGAACCAGGATCCCTTCGACGTTCCCAACGCCCAGCCACGTCATCGTCTCGTCGCGCGGGTTGAACGCTGCCAGGCTCATCACGACGCCCCGGGTCGCGCGGAGCATTTCGTGGCACCGTTTCAGCAGCGGGATGAGGGACTCGTGGGAGAAGGTTTCCAGCGTGGTGACCGCGATTTGGGCCGCGAAGGCGGCCTCCCCGCCGTGTCCTAAGCCGTCGATCGCCGCGACCAGGACGCCGTGGGAGAAGGGCTTGACGACATGGCGATCACCGGATGCGGTTTGCCCGGGCAGCGGGAGCGCCCCAACGGCCCACTCGATCACCGTTTCCATTTCCTGATGGTGACGGTCGTGCCCTTGCCGAGCTCCGACGAGATGTCGAACTCGTCCATCAGCCGTCTCACCCCCGGCAAACCCAGCCCCAGGCCGCCGGAGGTGGAGTAGCCGTCCACGACGGCCCGCCGGACGTCGGCGATGCCCGGCCCTTCGTCGCGAGCCACGATAACCATCCCGCGCTTCTTGCTCTCCTCCACGAGCCCCAGCACCATTTCCCCGGTGCCTGCATAGAGGACGATGTTCCGCGCCAGCTCCGAGATCGCCGTGGCGATCAGCGTCACCTCGGTCGGCGAAAATCCCAACAGCAACGCCACGCCGCGCCCCTGCTCGCGGGCGGTCACGATGTCCCGATCCGACCGGATGGGCACAATCGTCTTCTCAACGAGCGTACGCGCGCTGGCCACGGTGCGCTGACCCGCTTATCTTACCGTCGTTTTCCGCTTCGTCTTTCGGTCGAGGTACGCGAGCCCTTCCTCAAGGTCGAGTGCGGTGGCCACACCCTCGAGCGTCAGACCCAGCTGGGTCATCGCAAATGCCACCTCCGGCTGAATGCCGACGATGACCGTCTCGGCGCCACGCAAGCGGCTCATGTGCGCGAGATCGCGCAGGGTGCGGACGGCGAACGAGTCCATCACGTCCAACGCCGTGACGTCCACGATGACGCCGCGGGAGCGGAACTCGCCGACCTGCGCGACCAATGCGTCGCGGAGTTTCCTCAGGTCGTCGTCTGTGAGCGCCGCTTGAATGTTCGCGATCAGATAGTCACGCTGCTTGAGGATGGGGACTGCCATGGGCCCCTCGCGCTATGAGGTCGCTACCGGCGCCTCAACCGTGATCGGGATGACCTTGTAACCCAACAGCCGCTCGGCCTCCTCGATGCCGCCCTGCAGGTCGCCCACCGTGTTCATCTTGCCCAGGTCCACGCCGATGTTGACCAGCGTCTGGGCGATTTCGGGCGACAGGCCGGTGACGATGACAGTGGCCCCCAGGAGCCGCGAGGCCTCCACCGTCTGCACCAGGTGGTTGGCCACCGTGGCGTCCATGGCCGGCACGCCCGTGATGTCCATGACCACCACCTTCGCGCGGTTGATCCGGATGCCGCGGAGGAGCTGCTCCGTCAGCTGCCTGGCGCGCTGGGGGTCGATGATACCGATAACCGGGAGGACCAGCAGCCGCTCCCGAACCGGCAGCACCGGAGTGGACAGCTCACGGATCGCCTCCTGCTGCTGGCGGATGACCCGCTCCCGCTCCTGGACGAAGCCCACGGCCACCGTGTTGGCGATCCGGTTGGCCGCAGGCTCGTAGGCGTCCAGGATGCGGTTGAGCTGATGGAAGTCTTGCTGGTACTTGGCGAACAGCGACCGGGCGAGCACGTCGCGGAGCAGGAGCACGATACCCACGACCTCGTGCGTCTCGACCCCTCGCGGAATGATCCGCTCTGACAGGTTGCGGGCGTAGGTTTCCAGGGCCTCGATCGATCCAGTCTCCAGGGCCTCGAGGTAGTTGTCGTACACGGCCGTGGCCTCGGCGAAGATCTCCTCCGGGGTCATCGCCGTCAGCAACTTGGCCTCGGTGATGCGCCGCGCCCATTCCTCGCGGAGCTGGGTGCGGCTCTGCCGAAGGTGCGCCACCAGCTCGCGGAGGAGCACCGTGGTGGATTCGTCTCGAGCGGGCGGACTGATAACCGGGGTCGAGCTCATTCGAGTGTCAGCCATAGACACCTTCCTCCTTAGCAGACCTCAGGGGAGGCCTGGACTATCTTGGTCAAGTCGATGGGAGCCTCCGAGGCCAGCAAGGAGACCCACCTCGTCAGGGACCACCGGGCGCCATTCGCGGGAAAGGCCTCCGGGTTGCTCTCCCTTCGAGGGACGAGGGATGCCCGCGCATAAGGAAACCAATCGTCTCATAGCTGGACCGAAGGGAGAAGTCCGAATGTCATCTTTTACTCTGCTGTGATCCCGCCAACGTTGTCAAGGCCGGCCATGGCGCCGAGAGCATCCCCACCACCTGCTCGGCGCGCTCCAACCCGGCGGTCGCGCGGGCGGCGCCCGAAGACGCTGCTGGCCGTCGCACCTGGTTCGGCGACGCCGCGGGGATGGATCCGTCTGGTCCGGCTTCATCGCGTCTCTCCCCGGGCTGGCGCTTCGATATTGGGCCTCGCCTCGTGACGGGCCTGCCTGCGGCATGGCCGACGCCCCTCGGCTCGAACCTCATTGGGCCTCGCCTCGTGACGGGCCTGCCTCCGGCATGGCCGACGCCCCTCGGCTCGAACCTCGCAGCAGTGCAGCATGAGGTGAACCTAGGCGAGCTGCGCGACGTGCGAAATCAGGTAAATACCTGATTCCATGCTCCGGAGAATCCCTGAAGCCGCGGCGCGGCCGAGGCCTGCCAGCGAGGGGCGAAGCCCCCGAAATTAAAGGCAAGTCAGAACGCTCAGGCTCGCCGCTTGGACGACGGCCGGGAATACGCGAAACCCCCGAGCCGGCAGCAGCGAACACCTGCTCCCCCCGTCAGGGTTTTTCTCGTCCTCGGCTGAGGGATTGACCGGATTCATGCCGCGGGGCTCAGAGTTTATTCATGGGGTGACAAGGCTAGGAGTAGGTGTGACGACGCTGGGAGAGAGCGGTGCCATGAACTCGACCGGTAGGGCTTCATCGGCTCAGGGCCCCAATCGAGAAGATTGGGGCGAGCCTCGTCCCGCTGAAAGCCCACAGCAGGCAACCTCCACCATCCTCAGCCTCAAGACCCCGCCGGATGCGGAACGGCCCTTCTCCGGGCCGCTCGATCCGAAGCAGGTCTGGCAGAAGACAGCAGCCAGCATCCACGCGCTGCTCCGGGCCCTGAACGCCACCCTCTACCGCGTGGACCGGGAGTCAGGGGCCCTCGAGGTGCTGGCCTGGGCCGGCGAGGTGGGGCCGACCGTCGGTCCGCACGTAGTCTTTCCGCGGCGCACCGGCCTGGCCGGTCTCGCCGTTCGCAAGCGCCGTCCGGTCGTCACGCCGAACCAGCTCACCGATCCCCGCGTCAGGCTCACGCCCGACGTGCGCGCCCACCTCGAGCTGGCTGGCCATCGCGCGGCGCTGGCCGTGCCGCTGATCGCCGCGGGGGTGGTGATCGGCGCGCTTGAGGTCGGGGACCGGGCGGGGCGCGTATTCAAGGACAAGGAGATCCACCTCGCGCAAACCGTGTGCGAGCTGGCGGCCTTGGCTCTCGAACACGCGCGTCTCCATGCGGAAGCTCAGCGGGCATTGGCCGGTCTCAAGGCGACCCATGAGGAGTGCCTGCGCGATGAAACGCTGCGAGCTCTGGGGGAGCTGGGGGCCGGGGCCGCCCACCACCTGAACAACCTGCTGACGGTCCTGCTCTTGCGAATCGAGCTGCTGCTCCCGACGGTACACGCGCCCGCCACCCGGGACTCCCTGAAGATGATGGAGCAGGCGGCCACGGATGCGGCGGAGGTGGTGCGGCGTCTCCAGCGATTCGTGCAGATGCAGCCGGTGGATGAGGCGGAGGCCGTGGACCTGAACCAGGTGGCTGCCGACGCGCTGGAAATGACGCGAGTCCGCTGGCTGGCGCCGATCCAGGGCCAGGGCATCCCGATCGATGCGGCCCTGGAGGCGGGGGATGTCCCACCGGTGATGGCGAGCGCCGTCGCCCTGCGGGAAGTGGTCATGAACCTGATCCTGAACGCCCTGGAGGCCGTACCGGGGGGCGGCCGGATCACGCTTCGGACTGTCCTCGCGAACCGGATGGTCTGCCTCGCGGTCAGCGATACCGGCGCCGGGATGTCCGAGGAAGTGCGGCGGCGAGCGCTGGAGCCGTTCTTCACCACCAAGGGGCCCCAGCGCACGGGGCTCGGGCTCAGCCTGGCCTACGGGATCCTCCAGCAGTACAGGGGCGAGCTCGCCATGGAGAGCGCCACGGGACGGGGGACCACCGTCACCATCCGCCTCCCGGCGGCTCAGACGACGGCACCATCGCACGGGCAACGAACGCGATCGGAACGGTCGGACGACCGAGACATGGTCCGAACCGCTCACGGCTAGCCAGGGCGGCACTCGAGCGCGGAGGGACAGAAGATGAACCGAATGAGGGACCAGGGTGGGTTCACGCTGATGGAGATGGTCTTCGTTCTGGCGGTCGTGGGGATCCTCGCGTCCATCTTCTTGCCGCTCGCGATCGACCTGCTCGATGATGCGCGCCTCACGCAGGCGGACGTGGACGTGGCGGAGCTGGCGACCGCCTTGAGCCAGTTCTTGAGGGACATGCGGCACTACCCGACGTGCAACACCGCCGACTGTGACCCGATCAATGGCACCGGGCCCGGCGACAACAACAACCTCAAGTTCCTGCGGGTGGGCGAGAGCTCCGGCGTGCCGGCGAGCGTCACGTCTCCCGATCCGACGGACGCCACCGGCGCATGGAACTTCGCGCTCAACCAGGAGCCGACCCCCGCGAGGAACAATACGTTCAACCACCTTGTCGTAAACAACCCCAACGCCGATGGAATTATAGCCGGCATCAACACCGACTACTCATCGACCGGCACGGTGATCTGGAGGGGCGCGTACGTCGCGCGGCTCCACGCCGATCCCTGGGGGAACAACTATATCATCAGCGTGGGGGCGATGGAGGCGAGCGGGTCCCCGATCGTCCCCAACGCCAAGGGGTGGATCCTCTCGGCGGGCCCCAACGGCGTGCTCGAGACCGCACCCACCGATTTGACCCTCGGCGGCGACGACCGGGGCATACTCTTCTTCACGGCCCGATAGGAGCGCCTCGAAGTGAAGCCCTTCGAGCGCGGGCTTCGCCCGCGCAACCCATTCCTGGGGGAGGCCTCGGAGGGGGCCGTCGAGGCCCCCTCCGATTGTCCGGTGGCGGCCCCCTCGGCCCGGGGGTTTTCCTCCACCCGATTCCGGGATTTCCCGGATAGCACTTCCCATGCCCGCGGGCTATGGTTCGTAGCACAGGGGGAGAAAACCCGCATCGTGGAGCCCGGGGATCCTATGAGACCGAATCGACGACGACACCCTCGAGTGCGCGCGACGTTTGACGTCGCCCTGGAAGCCGCCGGCTATCAGTGGCGAGGAAAGACGATAGACGTGAGCCCGGATGGGATCAGAGTGGCTTTGCCGATCGACACGGGGAAGCTGCCGCACGCGACCTGCGTACAGGTGCGCTTTCGCCTCCCCGGCGAGGACCGTCCAGTGGCCCTCGTGGGGCGTGTGCGTCGAACGACTCCCGAGAGCCTGATCGTCCACTTCACCGATGTCGAGGACCAACAGTACCTCCAAGATCTCGTGGGGTGCCTCGTTCTCGACGAATGGCAGGAGTTGCTTCGCCAGCTCGGAGGCGCGCGATCGCCGGACAGCCACCCGAGCAGTCCCAGGGGCGCCGGAGTGCAGCCAGACCTCCTGCCAGCCAACCCACCGGTGGAGCGGGGCGGCGGATCCAACGGGGCAGCGCCCGCGAGCTCCACGGCCGGCCAGCGGGGGCAGCCCGCCGCGTTGAAGACGTCGTCCATCATGCCCAGCGACGAAGAATTCGATCAGGGCAGATGGCAGGCCCTGCTCCGGAAATTCGGGCTCGAGCTCCGCCTCCCCCCCAGCCGCATGCTCAGCCTTCAATGGCGGAACTTCCTGAGGCAGCTTGAGGCTGAGGCCCATGGGACGCGAACCGCCAAGCGCGTGGCGGACGACGGAGGCAAGCAACCGGCGGGAAAGGACCTCGCCGCTCGAGCACGTCGGGGCGTGAGCCGTACGGCACATCCGGGAGTGAGCCAGGGGAGATGAGCGGGTCTTGCGCCCGTACTGGACAGCCTTGAGCAGATTTTTCAAGGCGCTCGCGCAAGCTGAACGGGATCGCGCCCTGCTGCAAGGGGCGCGCAGGCAGGACGCCCCCGCGGTCGCCCCCGAGCGTCCCGCGTCGGATCGGGACAGCGGTGGAGCGAGATGGGAGACCGCGGACAGGACGGGCGTTCGAAACCAGGATGGTTCGGCGTCGCCGCACGACGGCGAGAAGGACGCGGGGGTCGATATGGAAGGAACGCATGTGATGGAGACGCGACAGCGACTGACCAAGTGGTCCGAAGACGGCCAGCACATCCTCGGCCGGGTCCAGGGACTTCTCCAGGAGAGCCAGAGTCTGGTCAGCCTCATCCATGGACTGCTCGAGCAGAACGAGCAGTTGCGGGCGAGGGTGGAGGCCACCGAGCAAGAATGCGAGAGGCTCCGCCTGGAGAGCACTACGATCCGGAGCGAGCGCGACGATATCATCGGGGCGTTCGGAAAGCTTCTGGGCGAGATGCTGCAGCCGATGAACGAGATGATGCAGAAAATCCGCGGGATGCAGCGACGGAGCCCCTTTGAACGCGATCGCAGGCCAGCGCCAGCGAGCGAGCTGACCCCCGTGGCGTCTTCGCAGCCATCGGCTGGGCGATAGCCATCGCCCAGCTTCAGGCCTGCAATCCCTGAAGACGAGGGGTGCCGGATCCCGCCGGCAAGCAGGGGAGCGGTGTGACGGAGGGCAAATCCGTAGTGCGGGACGACCCGGTTGCGGCCGTCAAGCTGATCGCCTGGGATGAAGCCGCCGCACAGGCCATCAGCCGCTACCGGACCAAGCGTGGGTCCCTCGTCATCAAAGGAAAAGTCGTCCTGGAGCCGGTCGACGGAAACAACGGGAACCCGCCGCGGCTCCGGGTGATCACGGACGACGTGATCTTCCTCGAGGAGCATGCGGCGAGGCTGCTTCGCCCGGAGTGACGGCGTGCCCCGCACCGGATCCGATTTCCCCGAGCCCCGGCCGACACCGCCGCGCTGGCGGCTCGGGGTTTTTCCCCCGTTCGATTCGGGACTTCACCTGATTCCGCTTCCCCAGGGTTTTTCCTACCCTTCCTCTCAGTAGGGCACCGGATCGGCGGCGGCGTTTCATTCTCGACCGCCGCGCGTACCCGGGCCCCCAAGCGGAGGAGGAGGACCAAGCGTGGATGAGCGTGGCCTGACGCTTGTCGAGGTGCTGGTCGCGATCGTGATCCTCGTGGTCGGCCTGCTGGGGCTGGCCGGCACACTGGCCGTTCAGGGTGGCGGCGCGGCAGCCGCCGTCTCCGCTGGCCACGCCGGGATTACGCGGGGCTACTACGTCTCGACCGCCACGATGCTGGCCCAGCAGCGGCTCGAGGCGGTCAAACGACTCCAGTACTGGGTCGGACCACCCGCGGGCGATGAGTACGGGAGCGACCCGACTCCGACGGGGTTCCCCGATGAGCCGGCGGGCACGATCCCGGGGTATCCGAACTTCATCCGGCAGGTGAGAGTCCAGACCGGAGTCCCGGCCGCGAACATGAAGACCGTGACGGTCACGGTCGGCTTCAACCTGCCGACCCAGATGGGCATCAATCGGGAGGGCGGCGTGGCGGTGAGCACGCTCATCGCCGCGCGGCCGTAGGAGAACCTGCCGTGGTGCGCGTGCTGACTCGCAACGACGGCTATTCCCTGGTCGAGCTGCTCGTGACCATGGCGCTCGTCGGGCTGATCGCGAGCTCGAGTCTGGGGATCTACCAGGTTGCCCAGCAGACCTACACCCGCGCGGTCTCCCTGGAAGACGCCCAGAGCGCCTCCCGGGCCGTCCTCGACCGCATGGCGTCCGACTTTCGCTTCATCGGGTCCTTCTGGACCGGCGCGAGCGGCGCAGGCTCGGCCATCACCGCAGCCACGTCCGGCAGCATCACGTTTTACGGCGACACCGACGCCAACACCCTCGACAGCGACGGCAACGAAGACACGCTGGCGCTGGACGCCTCCAGCGGGAGCACCGTGATCACGGTGAGCCGGGCGACAGGGGCCGACGGCGCGGCCGCCTTCGTCCCGGGCGCCTACGTGTACCTCGACAGCGGTGCGGCACGGGAGGTCCGATCCATCACCGCCGTCCTGGGGACCGCGATCACCCTGGGCACTGCCCTCGCCAAGACCTATCCCGCGGGCAGTCTTGTTCGGGCGGTGGAAACCGTGACCTACACCTTCAATCCCGCCCCGGCGAACACGCTCACCCGGAGCCTGAATGGGGGGACAGCCGAGGTCCTGGCCGCCAACGTGACCGGGCTGACGCTGACGTACTTCGACGGATCGAGTCCGCCCGCTGTCACGACCACCCTCGATGCGATCCGGCAGATCGAGGTCACGCTCACCGTCCGGGGCCCCGACGGGAGCGCCCGCCGGATGACCACGCGGGTGAAGCCCCCGAACCTGGCGTTGACCTGATGACGCGCGCGCGGCTCCCGTGGTCCCGGTGCTGGCGCGACGAAGGCGGAGTCGCCTTCGTCCTGACGCTGATGGTCTTCCTGCTCCTGGCTGCCCTGTCCAGCGCCCTCCTCAGCATCGGGGGGAGCGAGGTCCAGATCGCGGCCAACCTGCTCCGGAGCACGCAGGCGCAGTACCTCGCCGAAGCCGGCTTCGAGGACGCGTTCAACGTGTTCAGGACCGACCCTACGCTTATCGGGTCGGCCCCGAGCACCGCGACGGCTGTGCCCGGTCTCGCGGGGCCCGGGGCCACGCTGGAGCGCGTCGGCAGCTACACCGTCCAGTACCAGAGCGCCGGCCCCAACTCCGCCCGGGTCGTGGCAGTCGGGACGACCAGCGGCTCCAGCGCTGCAGCGAGCCGGGCCGTCAGGGCGCTCCTGAGCTTCCAGAACCGGTACGCGATGCTGGTCAACGGCAACCTCTCCCTGTCCGGCAGCGCGAACGTGAGCGGGGCCTGCGGCAACGTCCATGCGAACAACGCGCTCAGTGTGGGCGGGAGCGCGATCGTGACGGGAAGCGCGACCGCGAGCGGCTCATATGCCCTCAGCGGGAGTGCTTCCGTGGGACCCGGCAGCGGCGGAGGAAAGCGGCCCCGGAGGATCGGGGCCATCAATCCCGGGGATTTCCTGGCCACGGCCCAAGCGACCCTGCCGGCCAACCAGATCTTCCAGATGAAGGCCACCGGCCAGGTGCTCGACGGCAGCGGGATGCCGCTCACGCTCCTGCTTCCCGGAATGAGCTACCAGGGCTGGACCTACAAGGGGGGCATCCCGGCGACCTGGGAGTACGGCACCAGCTCGACGTACACGGGCGTCTACTACCTGGAAGATAACGCGACAGTCTCGGGCAGCCCCGGCACCACTTCGACCCCGTGGCAGACCACGATCCTGGCCACCGGCGACGTCTCCATCCCCGGACAGCCGCAGATCCAACCGCTCCTCCCGAATACCCTCACCGTCGCCGGGGGGAACGCGACCATCAGCGGAAATCCCCTGGGAGGCTACCAGGGGCTCATCGCAGCGGCGGGCGCGGTGACCATCAAGACCAACCGCACCGTCACCGGCACCGTCATCGCCGGCTCGGGGACGGTCGAGGATGCGCTGCTGGGGAGCCCCAAGATCGCCTACGACTGCGGCCTCAACACGCCGGTCGTGGCCGAGGTCACGATTCTCGCGCTCGGACGCTGACCCGTCCGGCCGGCTCAGGATAGGACCGCGGCCTCGCTGAGGGCCTGCCGGATCGCGCGGCGGATGTCGTCCATGCTGAAGGGCTTGCTCAGGCAGCGCGCCCTGGTCTGCTCGAGGAACTTGAGCGTCTCGGCGCCGAGCACGTCCCCGGTCATGAACACAAAGATCGGCGGGCTGGACAACCGGCGCCGCTCCACCTCGCGGTAGAGGGCGGGACCGTCGAGGCCCGGCATGCGGATGTCGCTGACGATCAGGTCGTAGAGGCCGTCGTCCAGCATGCGGAGGGCGGTCCGCGCGTCCGGCGCGGCACCGACCCGGTGGCCGTCCAGGGCCAGCACGTCCGAGAGGAGGCTGCGCACCGGCGCCTCGTCGTCCACCACCAGGATGGTCCTGGCCGGGACCGCAGCGGGCGTCGCCGTCTCCGCTCCCCCCGGCTCCAGAGCCAGCGGGCGCTCCACGGGCACCTCCACACGGAACACCGCACCGTAACCTGGGAGGCTCTCCAGTGCGATGGAGCCGCCGTGGCTCTCCACGATGCCCTGGCAGAGGGAGAGGCCGAGACCGGTGCCCTGCCCCACGGGCTTGGTGGTGAAGAACGGCTCGAAGATGCGCGCGCCGATCTCCGGCGGCACCCCGGGCCCGGTGTCGGCCACCCGAAGCACGGCCCGGCCGCGCCCGGCGTCGAGGCGCGTCATCACGCTGAGGCGGCGGGTGGCGACCTGCCGCACGGCGTGGTGGGCGTTGGTGAGCAGGTTGACCACGACCTGCTGCAGCTGGTGGGGGTCCGCCCACAGGTCCGGCAGATCGCCGGCCAGGTCCTGGGTGATCTTGACGTCGTCCACCCTGAGCGGGTAGGCCAGCAGCTCCACCGACTCGGTCACCACCTCGTTGAGGGCCACACGCTTGCGCTCGGGTGGGCGCTTGCGGGCCAGGGCCAGGAAGTTGCGGACGATGCGTCCGCAGCGGTGGGCGGCGGTCTCGATGTGCCCGGCAGCGCTCTTGGCCGAGCCGTCGGGCAGCGTCGAGCTCAGCAGCGTGGCGTAGCCCACGATGGCCGTCAGCGGGTTGTTCAGCTCGTGAGCCACGCCGGCCAGCAGCTGGCCCATGGTGGCCAGCTTCTCCCCCTGCCGCAGCGCCTCCTCAGCCTGCTTGCGCTCGGCGGCCATGCGGCTTTTCTCCAGGAGTACCGAGGTCTGGTCTGCGAAGGCTCCCAGGAGCGACACCTCATCGGCGCTGAACGGCCGCCGCCGCGCGTAGACGTACAGGACGCCTGCCGCGGCGCCGTCGCTGCCCGCGATGGGCACGCCCAGGAAGCTGTGCAGCCCCGCGGCCTCGGCCGCCCGACGGTGGTCGGGGTCGTAGCGGGGCTCGGCCAGGACGTCGTCCACTACCAGGGGGGCGTTGGTGGCCACCACCCGCCCGGTGAGGCTCTCCCCGATCCGGAGCCGGGGGCGTACGGGGAAGCCCCCCGGCGATCCCGTCCAGGCCTTGAGAACCAGATCCCCCTCCTCGACCAGGCGCAGGCCTGCCACCTCCACGCCCAACAACCGGCTGGTCTCCTCCACGATCAGGTCGAGGATCCGGTCGGCCTCGTTCGCGGTGGCCAGCCGCCGGGCCAGCTCGTAAAGGACCTTGATGCGCCGGCGCTCGCGCTCGGCCTCCTCGTAGAGCCGGGCGTTGCCCATGGCGATCGCCGCCTGGTTGGCCAGCACCGACAGCAGCTCCAGCTCCTGGCCGTCGAAGATGGCGCCCGAGAGCTTTTCGCCCAGGAGCAGGATGCCCGTCACCCGGGTCTCCAGCTTCATGGGCACGATGAGGGAGGCGTTGACCTCCTCCAGCTCGCTCAGGGCCGGCTCGAAGTGCTGGGCGATGCGCCGGTCCAGGATGGCCTCCTCCTTGACCAGCACCCCCTCGGTCCGCTCCAGCCAGCAGACGATTCGCCCGCTCCGTGGGATGGTCCGCACCCCCGCCGTCTCCCCGCTGGTGGTCTCTTCCCGGCAGACCACGAAGCCGTCGGCCTTGTCGTCGTAGACCAGCAGCGCGCAGTGGGTGACGGGGATGCCCCGGAGCAGGCCGCGAACCAGGGTGTCCACCAACCTGCCGACCTCCAGCATCATGCTCATGCGCTTGCTGAGGTCCACCAGCGTGTCGTGGCAGCCCCGAGGCTTGTCGAAGGCCAGCCGCTCGATCCAGTCCTCCAGGGGGCGCCCCAGGGGCGTGCGCACCAGCGTGAGGATCAGCCCCAGGGGCGCGACGATCCACACCGCGCTGACGCCGTGGAGCCCGAACGCCTGCTCCACCACCCAGGTCAGCGCGATGAGGACCGCCGTCACCGCCGCGCCGACCGCGCCGTAGACGGCGACCTTCTTCACCACCACGCTGAGATCGAACATCCGGTAGCGCACGATGGCAGTCCCGAACATGACGGCGCAGATCAGGTTGGCCGGGATCCCGACCGGGTAGACGCGCTCGAGCCCGGGCACCACGGGGGCCAGCGTGAAGCGGATGATGTCCACGAACCCGCCAGCGATCGTGAGCGTGGCGCCCAGCAGCACGAGCTTGATGCGGTTGCGGCGGAAGCCGGAGCCGGCCCGGCGGTAGGCGGCGGCCAGGTGAAGCAGGCCGGCCAGCAGGAAGAAGTAGAAATAGGCGAAGAAGACGTTGTAAAGCGGGCCAGCCGCCGGCGCCCAGCCCCAGGGCGTGGCCAGCACGCCCTGCATGAAGGCCGAGGCGCCGCTGAGGTTGATGGCGGAGAAGACGACCGACACCAAGTAGGCCGTCACCAGCCAGGGGCGCCGCCGCACGGTGCTGTCCAGGAAGATCAGCACGAAGTGGTAGTAGAAGGCGGGCATCGCGATGACGCCGACGTGGATCGCCACCTCCCAGAAGTAAGCGGCGGAGGGGTCGGGCGCGCGGCGCAGCATGAAGACGCCCAGGTTCCATACCGCCATGGCCGACACGAAGTAGGTGAACACCCGGTGGAGCCGGCTGCCGGCGTTGTGGAAGAGGGCGAGGGCGGCCAGGGCCAGGTTCAGCCCGAAGGCCACCAGCGGAAGGACATGGTGGAGGCTCACCGGCCCGGCCTCCGGCCCCGCTCCCGGCCCACCGCCGTCGATTCGCCCGCCCTGGGGTCGCGCATGGCAGTCCTCCCAAGAGTTATCGGCCGGAGGGCACCAGGCGCGGAGGGGCCCAGACAAACTATTTCGTCACGCTCGCCGGGCCTCCAGCGCCGGATCGCATCGGAGCCTGCTCTGAAGGAACCGGACCCTACTCCTGGGTCGTATACTCCAGAGTAGACTTGGAGGTGGGTCCGGGCGTCCAGGCGGGGAACGCCCGAAGCGCTAGCCGGGCGAGGCGGAGTGCCCTGTAATATCGCGTAAACAGTCTACTTTGGAGTATACTACTTTAGAGTAGACTCCTGTGGGCCAGGGGCCAATGAAGTTCATCGACCGGGAGATCGATCTGAGGTGGCTGGAGCAGCGCTGGAGCGCCCGCGATCCGCAGCTGCTCATCGTTTACGGAAAGCGCCGGGTCGGGAAAACGGAGCTTCTCAAGCGATTCATCCGCGACAAGCCGGCTGTCTACGTGCTCGCCGACCGCCGGCCGGACCCGGACCAGCTCAAGGAGGTCGCCGCCCGCCTCGGGACACACTTTGACGATCCGTTTATCGGGCGTAAAGGCTTCGCTGGCTGGCTGGAGGCCTTCGAGTACCTGAATGCAAGGCTGCCTCGAGGGAAGACCAGGAAACCTCATGAGCTCGTGCTCGCCATTGACGAGTATCCCTACCTTGTCGAGAACAACCCCGCCACCTCCTCGCTGTTCCAGAAGGGGTGGGACGAGACCCTGAGCCGTCTTCCCCTCTGCCTGATCCTCTGCGGATCCTCGATGGCGATGATGGAGTCGGAGACCCTGGTCCAGCGCGCCCCGCTCTACGGACGGCGCACGGGCGACCTCCTGGTGCTGCCGTTGGATTTCTCAGGCGTCCGCGAGTTTCTTCCAAAGCGCTGGTCGTTCGAAAAGTGCGTCGAGGTTTACGCGCTGCTGGGGGGAATGCCCGGCTACCTCCGCCAGTTCGACCTGAGGGCCGGCCTGGACGAAAACGTGCGGGGGCAGATCCTCACGCCCGGCGCCTTTCTTTTCCGCGAGGTGGATTTCCTTTTGAAGGAAGAACTCCGCGAGCCCCGCAACTACGCGGCCATTCTCCGGGCCCTCAGCCAGGGCAAGCGCAAGTTCGGCGAAATAATCAACGACACCGGGCTGGCCAAGAACGTCCTCCATAAGTACCTCCATGTGCTCGAGAACCTCCAGCTCATCGTGCGCGAAGTGCCGGTCACCGAGAAGGCGCCCCAGCGATCCAAGCGGTCGCTCTACAGCATCCAGGACCCCTTCATTGCCCTCTGGTTCGAGTGCGTGTACCCCTTCGTCAGCGACCTAGCCCTGGGCGAGACCGGACCGGCGCTCCAGCGGTTCCGCCAGATCCTCCCGCATCTCCTGGGCCGGGCCTACGAGCGCATCGCGCGGGAGACGATCCGCCGCAGCGACGCGCTTCCGTTCCGGCTCCAAAGGGTCGGCCGCTGGTGGGATGACCAGGGCGGGATCGATATCGTGGGCGTCAACGAGGCGGAGAACGCGATTCTGTTCGGAGAGGTGAAGTGGAGCCCGAAACCCCTTGGCACCAATATTCTTCAGGAATTGAAGGCCAAGGCCGCCCGCGTCCAGTGGGGACGGAAGGGGCGTCAGGAAGCGTTCGCCCTCTTCAGCCGGAAAGGATTTACGCCAGAGACGCGGAAGGTGGCACGCGAAGGAGGGCTGCTCCTTGTTGAGCGCGACCTGCAGGTCGTGTAGTCGTCGCGCCCAGGCCGACGGGCTCAACGCGAGGCCGTGAGGCGTCCGGGTGCCCCGCAGGAGCCTCGATCGAGCCGACGGGCTTGCAGGCAACCACGGGACAGGGCATAGTAGTGAAGCTGTCAGCGCGGGAAACGGAAAGAACGCGAGCCCGGTCGAGATGAAACCTACCGCCGTCATCTTTCTCATGTCCCTCGGCTTCTGGTTCGTGTTTTCGGGGGAGCTCGACGCGTTGCACGTGGGCTTCGGCGTCGTTTCCGCCGCGCTCGTGACCTTCCTGACCCGGGACCTCGCGTGGATCGGCACGCGCCTGGACCGGACCGGGCGGCCCGTGCCCGTCTACACCTTCTCGATCCGGTGGGGGCACTTTCTTGCGTACCTGCCGTGGCTCCTCTGGCAGATCGTCCTGGCGAACCTCCAGATCGCCTGGGTCATCATGCACCCCCGGCTTCCCATCGCGCCCGCGCTGGTGCGGTTCCGCACGACGCTCGTCGGGGATGTGGCCCGGACCACGCTGGGCAACTCCATCACGCTGACGCCGGGGACCATCACGGTGGACGTCGAAGGGGACGAGTTCGTCGTCCATGCGCTGACGCGCGAGGCCGCGCGGGGCGTGCTCGGCCGCGCGATGGAGGAACGCGTCGCGCGGGCTGTGGGCCCGGCGTGAGCGTGCCGATGAACGGAAGCCGGTGGACCTGACCTCGACCTTCGTGGCGGTGGCCGCCTGCGCGACCGCCTTGGCGCTGGCCTACGTCCACAGGCTGGCGGCCGGGCCCACGGTGTTCGACCGGCTGCTCGGACTCAGCGGATTCGGGACCAGCACGACCACCATCCTGGTGCTCGTGGGCTCCGTCTACGGCCGGCTGGACATGTTTGTGGACATCGCTCTCGGATACGCGCTGCTCAATTTCGTGGGCGTGGTCGCGGGTGCCCGCTACTTCGAGCGCCTGGACGGGCGGTGAGCGATGGGGGTGCTGATCACGGCGCTCCTGGCGGTCGGCCTACTCTTCTCCGCCATCGCGAGCTTCGGGGTGCTCAGGCTGCCCGACTTCTACACGCGGCTGCACGCCCTCAGCAAGGCCGAGACGCTGGGCGTGCTGTTCACCCTCGCGGGCGTGGCCGTGTCGCAGGGTCTCTCGCCGACTACCGTGAAGGTCCTGCTGGTGGCGCTCTTCTTCTTTCTGACCAACCCCATCGCGAGCCACGCCATCGCGCGGGCCGCCCTCCGCACCGGCCAGCGCCCGCTCGGCGAGACCCTGGACCACCGATGAGACTCACTGCGTCGAACGCGCCCCCCTCCGAAGGATGAGCGTCCTCCTGACCGATCTCTTCCTCACGCTCCTGATGGTGCTGGCGCTCGCCGCCGTGCGCGTCAGGGACCTCGTGGGAGCGGTCTTCCTTCTCAGCGCCTACGGGCTCGTGATGTCGATGGTCTGGGCCGGGATGGGAGCGGTGGACGTCGCCTTCACGGAAGCGATGGTGGGGGCTGGGGCTTCCACGGTCTTCTTCCTGGCGACCCTTCTCCGGACCGTGCGGACCGAACGGGCTCGCCCCCCGCGCGGCCGGATCGCGAGCCTGGCGACCGCGCTGGCGCTCGGCGGCCTGCTCGTCGTCGCCATCCACGAGTTCCCCGCGTGGGGCGATCCGGGCTCCCCGGCGAGCCTGCATGTCTCCCCCCGCTACCTGAGCGAGGGGTACCGCGAGACGGGAGCGCCGAACATCGTGACGGCCGTGCTGGCGGACTACCGGGGCTACGACACCCTGATCGAGACCGTCGTGATCTTCACCGCGGGCCTGGCTTGCTGGCTGCTGCTGGAGAGGCGCGAGCCGTGATCCGGGAGCACGACAGCGTCATCGTCCGGACCGGCGCCCGCATGCTCGTCCCCCCGATCCAGATCTTCGCCCTCTACGTCGTGATCCACGGGCACGGAAGCCCGGGGGGTGGGTTCCAGGGCGGCCTGATCCTCGCGGCAAGCTACATCCTCATCGGGCTCACGCTTGGCAGGCAGGAGCTCCGCCGCCGGGCCCGTGAAGGGGTCCTGCTCGCCCTCGCCTGCCTCGGCGTGTTGGTGTTCGCCCTGACCGGCGTCGCGACCCTCGCCCTGGGCGGCGCGCTCCTCGACTACACGGCCCTGCCATTCCCGGGGGGCGGAACCGCGGCGCGCTCGCTCGGCATCCTGGTGATCGAGATCGGCGTCGCCATCGGGGTCGCAGGCACGCTCACGCTTATCTTCTGCCGTCTGGCGAAGGCCGGGGAAGGAGAAGAGGCGCCGTGATCGACCAGCTGACCTATGCGGCTCACCACTACGCCTACTGGGTGTACGTGTTCCTCCTGCTGGTGGGGTTCCACGCGATGATCACCCACGGCAACCTGCTGAAGAAGCTCATCGGGATGAACATCTTCCAGACCGCCGTCATCCTCTTCTTCGTCGCCACCAGCACCAAGCGGGGCGCCACCCTCCCCATTGTCCCAAAGGACGCGGCCGGGACCGGTGCGGCGGCTGCCTTCATGAACCCGCTCCCCCACGCCCTCATGCTGACCGCCATCGTCGTGATGGTCGCCACGCTCGGGGTGGGCCTGGCCGTGCTGATCCGCATCTACCGGACCTACGAGTCATTCGAAGAGGACGTCATCCAGGCGCGGATGTAATGCTCCTCGATCACCTCCCGGCCCTCCTGCCGGTCGTCCCCCTCTCCGTCGCCCTGGCACTCCCCGTGGCCGGGCTGGTTCGCCGGGGCGTCGTCTACCCCACGGCCGTCGCCACCGGGGTGGCCACCACCCTGCTGGCCCTCCTCGCCCTCCAGCGCGTCCTCGCGGAGGGAGAACTGCGCTACGCGGTGGGCGGCTGGCCGGCACCCTGGGGGATCGAGCTGGTGGTGGATCACCTGAGCGCCTTCGTCGCCGTTGCGGTCTCGGGAATGGTGGCGCTCGCGATCGTCTACGCCGCCCCGCCCCGCCGGGCGCCCGAGAGCGCGGGAGCGTTCTACGGGCTGGTCCTCCTCTTTCTGGCGAGCCTCATGGGCATCGTCGTGACGGGCGACCTCTTCAACCTCTTCGTCTTCCTCGAGGTGGCCTCGCTGTCGAGCTACGCGCTCGTGGCCTCGGGCGGCGGGCGCGCGCTGCTGGCGGCCTTCCGCTACCTCCTCCTCGGCACCGTGGGCGCCTCCTTCTATCTCCTCGGCGTCGGGCACCTCTACGTCCTGACCGGAACGCTCAACATGGCCGACCTCGCGGCCCGTCTCCCGGAGCTGGCCGGCTCCCGCGTCTTCGCGGTCGCCGTGGGATTCCTCGTCATTGGCCTCGGCATCAAGATGGCGCTCTTCCCGCTCCACGGCTGGCTTCCCGACGCCTACACCTACGCTCCGCCGGCCGTGACGGCGCTCCTGGCGCCGGTGACGACGAAGGTGGCCGCCTACGCGCTCGCCCGGGTCCTCTTCTCGGTGCTCGGGGGCCCTGAGACGCTCGGTCGGATCCCGCTCGGCGTCCTCGCGTGGGCCGGAGCCGTGGCGGTCGTCGCGGGCGGTGTCCTCGCCCTGCGCCAGTCCGACCTGCGGCGGCTCCTGGCTTACTCGAGCGTGAGCCAGGTCGGTTTCATCGCCCTGGGCCTGGGGCTGGCGAACCAGCCGGGACTGGCGGGGGCGTACCTCCACATTCTGAGCCACGCCCTGATGAAGGGCTGCCTCTTCTTTGTCGCCGGGGCGGTCGTGGTGCGGCTCGGCGGTCCGGCCCTCGCCGACCTCCGCCTCATGCGGGAGCGCATGCCCTGGACGACCGTGTGCCTCGTCGTCGCCGCGCTCTCCATGATCGGTATCCCGCCGACGGCGGGCTTCTTCAGCAAGTGGTACCTGCTGGTCGGGGCGATCGAGGCGGGCCAGCCCCTCCTCGCCGCGGTGATCGCGGGGGGCGGGCTCCTCACGGCCGTCTACATGTGGCGCGTCGTCGAGCACGCGTGCCTCGCGCGCCACGGGGACAGCCGCTCGCACGCGGGCCCGCGCGCCGAGGCGCCTCCAGCGATGCTTGTGGCGCTCCTCGCCGCCGTGGCTGGCATCCTAGCCGTTGGGATCTGGAGCGCGCCCCTCGTGGCGCGGGTGCTGCTTCCGGCCGCCTCGAGCGTCGGGTAGCCGTGCCCGCGCTCGCGCTGCTCCCGTCGCTGCTGGCCGCCGTCCTCATCCCGCTCTCGGCCCGGCGCCCCGCCCTCCGAGAGGCCTGGAGTGTCTTGGCGGCAGGGCTCCAAGCGGCGCTGGCCATCGCCTTGATGCCGGCAGCAGGCCGGGGGATCGTGCGCGAGACGATGCTCGTGGAGCTGGCCCCGGGCCTCCCGCTCGTGCTCCGGGCCGACGCCCTCGGGTGCGTCTTCGCGGCGCTCTCCTCCGGGCTCTGGGTGCTTACCACCGTCTACTCGATCGGCTACGTGCGGGGTCTCAGGGAGCACGCGCAGACCCGCTACTTCTGCGCCTTCGCGCTCTGCCTCTTCGCGACGCTCGGCGTGGCCTTCGCGGGAAACCTCCTTACCTTCTTCCTCTTCTACGAGATCCTCACGATCGCGACCTACCCGCTGGTGATCCACAAGGAGACCCTCGAGGCCGTGCGGGCGGGCCGGATGTACCTGGCCTACACGCTGGGCGCGGGGGTGGCGCTGTTCGCGGCCGTCGCCTGGACGCTCGGGCTCGCCGGCACCGTGGAGTTCCGGCCAGGCGGGATCCTGGATCCCGCCCTGCCGCCGGGGACGCTCTGGTCCCTCGGGGCGCTCTTCCTCCTCGGCGTCGGGGTGAAGGCCGCGGTCATGCCGCTTCACTCATGGCTCCCCGTCGCGATGATCGCGCCCACACCCGTCAGCGCCCTCCTTCACGCGGTCGCGGTGGTCAAGGCCGGCGTTTTCGGCGTCGTGCGCGTGGTCGGCTACGTCATGGGGCCAGATCTTCTGGCCGAGCTCGGGGCCGGCCGCGCGCTCGCGTGGCTCGCCGCGGCCACGATCCTGGGCGCCTCCCTCCTGGCCCTCGCCCAGGACAACCTGAAGCGGCTCCTCGCCTTCTCCACGGTGAGCCAGCTCTCGTACGTCGTCCTCGGGGCCGCCCTCGGGACGCCCAGCGGGCTGGCCGGGGCCATCCAGCACATCGTCAACCACGGGGTGAGCAAGATCACCCTCTTCTTCTGCGCCGGGGCCATCTACGTGGCGACGGGCAAGGAACGGGTGAGCGAGTTGCAGGGAATCGGGCGCCGGATGCCCGTGACGATGGGGGCCTTCGCCGTCGCGTCGCTGGGGATCGCGGGGGTGCCGCCGGCAGCCGGCTTCCTATCCAAGTGGTACCTCATCCGGGGGGCGCTTGAGGCGGAAGCCTGGCCGTTCGTCCTGGTGCTGCTGGCAAGCTCACTCCTGAACCTGGCCTACTTCCTGCCGATCATCGTCAGCGCGTTCTTCCGTCCCGGCGCCGAGGGCGAGGCGGTGGCGGAGGCGCCGGGCACCCTCGTGTGGCCGCTGGTCGTCACCGGCGCCGCCGCGGTGTGGCTGGGGGTCCTGCCGGACGCCCCGCTCGGGTTCTGGAGCCTGGCCTCCGGCGCCGCGGCGGCGATCCTCGCCTCGCGGTGAGGGCATGGTGAAGCGCCTCGTCTGGATCGCGCTCGCGGTGAGCCTCGCAGCGGAGCTGCTCTTCCCTGCCGCCGATCCGTCGCTCCCGTGGTGGCACCGGATGCCGGGGTTCCACGCCCTGTATGGCCTCGCGGGGTGCGCGGTGATCGTGGCGGTCTCGAAGGCGCTCGGCAAGGCCGGGCTCCAGCGGCCGGAGGACGAGGATGGCTGAGCTGACCCATCCGGGGGCCGTCTACCTGTTGGGGGCGCTCCTGGTCGCGCTCGTCCCCGGGCGCGCGCGCCGCCCGCTCCTCATCCTCGTCCCCGCCGCGGCCCTCGCCCTCGGCGCGACGCTCGGCGAGGGGCACCGTCTGACGGCCGCCTTCCTCGGCCAGGAACTCTCGCTCCTCCGCGCAGACCGCCTGAGCCTCGTCTTCGTGCTGGTCTTCGTCATCATGGGCGCGCTCGGGACACTCTTCGCCCTCCACGTGCGCGACCGCGGCCCGCATGTGGCGGCCTTCGTCTACGTGGGCGCCGCCCTGGGAGTCGTCCTCGCCGGCGATCTCCTGACGCTCTTCGTCTGCTGGGAGGTGATGGCGGTCGCCTCCACGTTCCTGATCTGGGGACGCGGCACGGCGCGGGCCCTGGCCGCGGGTTTCCGCTACCTGCTGGTGCACGCCTTCGGGGGCGCGTGCCTGCTCGCGGGGATCCTCCTCCGGGCCGCGGCCGGCGAGGGCCTGGCCTTCGAGGCGATGCCGCTGACCGCCGCCACCGCGCTGATCCTGCTGGGGTTCGCCGTCAACGCGGCCATCCCCCCGCTTCACGCGTGGCTCACCGACGCCTACCCGGAGGGAACGGTGACCGGGAGCGTCTTTCTCTCGGCCTTCACGACCAAGGCCGCGGTCTACGCGCTGGCGCGCGGCTTCCCGGGCGAGGAGCTCCTGGTGTGGGCGGGCGCGGCGATGGCGGTCTACGGCGTTGTCTTCGCCGTGCTTGAGAACGACATCCGCCGGCTGCTCGCCTACCACATCGTGAGCCAGGTCGGGTACATGGTGTGCGGCGTCGGCCTGGGGACCCCCCTCGCGCTGAGCGGCGCGGCCGCCCACGCCTTCTGCCATATCCTCTACAAGGGGCTCCTCTTCATGTCCTCGGGCGCGGTCCTCCACGTCACGGGGCGGAGCAAGCTCACGGAGCTGGGCGGGCTCTGGCGGCGCATGCCGTGGACGCTCGTCCTCTACACCGTGGGGGCCTTCTCCATCTCCGGCGTCCCCCTCTTCAACGGCTTCGTCAGCAAGTCGCTGGTCGTGGCCGCCGCGGAGGCCGAGCACCGCGCGGCCGTCGAGTGGATGCTGATCCTCGCCTCGGTCGGCACCTTCCTCCACACCGGGCTCAAGCTCCCGGTCTTCACCTTCTTCGCCGAGGAGCGTGGCCTCCGCGCCTGCGAGCCGGCGTGGAACATGCGCCTGGCGATGGCGCTGGCGGCCGCCCTCTGCATCGGAATCGGGATCGCCCCGGGCCTGCTCTATGCGCGGCTCCCGTTTCCCGTGGAGTACGAGCCGTACACCGGCCGGCACGTCGTGGCCACCCTCCAGCTCCTGCTGGGCACGGGAGTGACGTTCGTGCTCCTCATGCGTCACCTTGGCGGCGAGCCGACTCTGACGCTGGACACGGACTGGGTGTACCGGCGGGGTGGCCGGCTCGTCCTGGCGCTCGGGCAGGCCTGGGCCGGTGCCGGCGCGCGAGCGGGGGCGTTGCTGCTCCGGGCGGGGGGAGCCCTCGCGACCTCGGCCCTCTCGCGCCCGGTGCGGGTGGACGCGCTGCCGGTAGGCTACTGGGTGCTGGTGAGCGTGGGCCTTCTGGGTCTCCTGATCCTCTTCATGATCTAGCAGTCGGAGGGGGCCTCGACGGCCCCCTCCGAAACCTCCCCCAGGCTGGGTTGCGCGGGCGAAGCCCGCGCTCGGAGTGGAACATCATTAACTCGGGCCGCTGCGGGGCCTCCCCCAAGGGCCCGACGGCCCGGCGGCGCCGCCCTCACCGACCGGTTGAATCGCCGGGGGATTTCGTGTCATCGTCCAAAGCTGGGAGCCGGCGGATGCGCGTTGTTGGCTTCCGCTGGCTCGTCTGCGGGGACTCAGCGGGTGGTGAAACTCAGGGCGCTCGACGATGACTCGAAAAACCAGGGGCCAAGTAGAAGCGCTGATCAGCCAGACCGTGGTGAAGTTCGAGCGCGAGTACATGGGACGAGGCCCATTCGACGTCAAGACCGACCTGGTCAGGGACATGGCCATCGTGCGGCTCAAGGGGATCCTGACCCCGGCGGAACAACAGCTCGTAAAGGCCGAGGGCGCGGAGCTGATCAAGCAGGTGCGGAGCAAACTCCTGGAAAGTGGCCGGGAGCGGCTGGAGAAAGGCATTCGGGACGTCACGGGCCTGCCGGTCCTCAGCATGCATTCCGACCTGAGCACGCGGACGGGTGAACGGATCATCCTCTTTGTTTTCAGCGAGAATATCGAGGCGAGGTTCGCGTGAAGGCCGGACGAAACGGCTTCCCTTCGCCGAACGGGAACCCTTGACAAACCCGTCTTGATCACATAACGTTCAGGCGGACCCGGAAGGCAGATTAGGCCCAGGGCCGGCCCGACAGGGTGGCCAGGGGCAGGATAGGCCGATGTGACGCCGGCGAGGCGGGACATCGGCCTTTCTTTTCTTTCACGGGGTGAGGGTCCGAAAGCCGCGGTGACGTCGAGGAGGAAGAACATGTGGCCGTTCGGAAAAGCCACCTGCGAGGCGTGCGGACAGGTCGCCGCGAAACGAAGCATGCGCTTCTCTCCCCGCGAGCGAGGCTTCGGCGTCTGTCGCGAGTGCGTGCAGCGCTGGGAAGCCAAAGGCCGACGGTGCGCCCGTTGTCAACACGAAGTGAAACCTCACCAGCAGCTGGCGCTTTTCCGGGAACCCAAGGGGTTCGGCCACTTCGACTGCGGCGGCACGCCGATCTGAGATACACCGCGATGGTGATCAGCCGATGTCCTCTCAAGCGTCCGGTCTGAGCCGTCGCGTCCCGCGGGCTCCCCGCCAGCGCCCCTTCGAGGGGATGTGACGGAGTGAATCGAGCATGGCGAATCCGGGTTTCTTCCCGCAGCGATTCCAGGGGTCGCCGATGCGTCGCGAGCTAGCGCAGCGAATCAGCGAGCTCACCCAGGGGTTTTTCCGAGGCAAGCTCCGCCTGAGCCCTCGGTCGGTAGAGGTCGGCGAGATGGGCCAGACCCTGGTCGTCACGGTCAGAGGGTTCCTCACCCCGAGCGAACGGGCGATCATGGACCAGCCGAGCGAGCGACAAGCTATCGAAGATTACTATCTTCGACTGTTGGACCAGATTGCGCCGCTCATGCGCACAGGGGTCGGAGAAGCGGGTCCGGTCGTCACGTTCCGAACTCTTTTGGATCTTCCCGGGGATGAATGCACCTTCATTGTGACCTTGGGGAAGGCGGAAGAGGCAGCTCGCGTGGACTCCCCGTGAAAGGAGGAGCAGAGCATGTGGCCTGAGCGCAGCATCGGGCATTTGGCATTTCGATTGCGGAGGAACCCCGCTTAGCTTATAGATATGGGCTGGAGGCGCACGATGAGGCGTGTACCGATTCTGGTCCTGCTCGTCACCCTGCTCGTCCTGCTCCCGCTCGCCGGCCAGGCGGTGACCCTCTACACCGACTGGCTCTGGTTCCAGGAAGTGGGCTTCTCCGGGGTCTTCAAGACGATTCTCTTCGCCAAGGTCGTCGTCGGGCTCGTCGCCGGGATCCTGGTGTTCCTCCTCCTCTACGCCAACCTCCGGCTGACAGCCCCAGGCCAGGGCAAAGACGTGCTCGCCGTCCTGGAAGACGAGATCCCCCAGCTCCCGAGCTGGCTCATGATCCAGCCGCTCTACCGGCGGCTGCTCCTGCCCGCATGCCTTCTCTTGAGTCTCTTCGTCGCCGGCCAGGCGTCGGGTCAGTGGCACGGAGTCATCAGGTTCCTGAACCGGGGTCCGTTCGGGTTCGCCGATCCCCTTTTCCAGCGTGACGTGGGCTTCTATGTCTTCAGCTACCCGCTCCTGACCTACGTCTACCAGTTCGTCTTCCTCACCCTGCTCGTCACGCTGCTGGCTGCGGGAGCGGTCTATGTCCTCTCCCGGGGCATCCGCCTGAGCCCCCAGGGGCCCGTCGTGACCCCCTGGGCGAAGGGCCACCTGCTCACGCTGGTCGCCGCTCTCCTCGTGGTCAAGGCCTGGGGGTACTCGCTGGACCGCTACGGCCTGCTCTTCTCGCCGGGCGGCGCGTCCTTCGGGGCCAGCTACACCGATGTCAACGCCACCCTGCCGCTCCTGAACGTCCTGATCGCCCTGGCCGGGCTCGCCGCCATCGGCTGCCTCGTCCAGATCGGGCGCCCCGGGATTCGCCTCGCGCTCGGCGGGGTCGTCCTCTGGCTCGCGGGAAGCCTGCTCGGCCTCACCGCCTATCCGACCGTGATGCAGCGCTTCCGGGTCGTCCCCAACGAGATCGCAGCCGAGCGCCCGTACATCGAGCGGACCATCGCCGCGACCAACCGCGCCTATGGCCTCGACCGGATCGAGGAGCAGCCCTTTCCGGTCCGCGAGGAGCTGACCGCAGAGGTGCTCCGAAGGAACGACGCCACGATCGAGAACATCCGGCTCTGGGAGCACCGCCCGCTCCTTGACTCCTACGCCCAGCTCCAGGAGTTCCGGACCTACTACACGTTCGTGGACGCGGACAACGACCGCTACTGGCT
>JACQWB010000135.1 GCA_016209385.1 Candidatus Rokuibacteriota bacterium | reverse complement strand
TACCTCGTGTGGGGGATGAACCCCTTCGGCTACCACCTCACCAACCTCCTCCTCCACGCCGCCAACGCCGCGCTCTTCTTCCTCCTCGCCCTCCGCCTGCTCCGCCTCGGCACCACCGCCGTCATGGAGCCCCACCTCCGCCTCGGCGCCGCCGCCGCCGCCCTCTTCTTCGCCCTCCACCCCCTGCGCGTCGAGTCCGTGGCCTGGGTCACCGAGCGCCGCGATGTCCTCTCCGGCCTCTTCTTCCTCCTCGCCCTGCTGACCTACCTGAGAGCTGTGGAGGCCCAGGCCACGCGCCGCCGGTGGCTGGCCGGCTCCATCGCCCTCTACGCCCTGGCGCTCCTGGCCAAGTCCAGCGTGATGACGCTCCCCTTCGTCCTGGTCCTCCTCGACTTCTACCCGCTGCGCCGGCTCGCTGGGCGGTGGCGGGACTGGATCGCCCGCCCGGCGTGGCCACTCTGGGCCGAGAAGATCCCGTATCTCCTCCTGGCCATCGCAGGAGCGCTCATCGCGCTCTACGTGAAGCGCTTCGAGCTCACTCCGTTCGACGCATATCCGCTCTCGACCCGTGTGCCTGTGGCGCTCTACAGTCTCTGGTTCTACGTCTGGAAGACCCTGCTCCCGCTCGGGCTCGCGCCCATGTACATGCTGCCAGCTCGGGTGAACCCCCTGGACCTGCCCTTCGTCGTGAGCACGGTCGCGGTGACCGGCATCACTGCCGCGCTCCTCCTGCTCCGGAGAACGTGGCCGGCAGGCCTCGCCGTCTGGGCCTACTACGGGATCATCCTGGCCCCGGCGCTCGGCATCGTCCACGCCGGACACCAGATCACGAACGACCGGTACAGCTACCTCGCCTGCCTCGGCTGGGCGCTCCTCGCAGGCGCCGCCGTATGCGTGGTTCTCAGCGCCCGCCAGAGCGGAGCCCTGGGGCGCTGGTGGGCCCGCGCTGCGGCAGGGGCAGCGGTGGTCTGGCTCGTCGGTTTCGCCGCCCTCACCTGGCAACAGATCCAGGTGTGGCGAGACACGGACACGCTGTGGCGGCACACCCTCGAGTTCGAGCCGGAGTGCGCCGTCTGCCACTCGCAGCTCGGCGTCGTCCTCTACAACCAGGGCATCGCCCTGTCCAACCAGAGCCACCTGGAGCTGGCGCTCGAGTATTTCCATCGAGCGCTCGCCCTGAGGCCGGACTACGTCGGATTCCATCACAACCTCGCCCTCGCGCTCACGGGCCTCGGGCGGCTGCCGGAGGCCATCGAGAACTTCCGGCGGGTGATCGAAAAGTACCCCGACAAGGCCTACGCGCGAAACAACCTGGCCGTGGCACTCATCAGGCAAGGAAGACTCCAGGAGGCCGTCGAGCAGCTCAGGTACGCAGCCCGGCTCGCCCCTGACAACCACGAGGTTTACTCGAACCTCGGGACAGCGCTGACCGAAGCCGGCAAGCCCGAGGAGGCCCTCGCGCATTACCGTCACGCGATCGAGCTGAAGCCCGACGCCCCCCAGCCCCGCTTCGGGCTGGCCCACGCCCAACTACTTCTCGGGAACCCCGCCTCGGCTCAGGAGCAGTACGAGGTCCTCAAGCGACTCGACACCCGCCTGGCGAGCATGCTCTCGCCGCTGGTGAATCGCTGAGGCACCCGCCGCCCCTGGCCCGCGTCGAGCCGACTCTTCCGAGGCTGGGCGAGCCGGCGGCGCCGGGCAGGATGCTACAGTGTCGGCATCGGAAGGGCCAGCGCAGATGCGGAACGAGGACGATAGAGCGTGATCACGCTCGCGGCGGTACTCCTCGGCGCCGTGGTGGGAAGCTTCCTGAACGTGGTGATCACGCGCCTACCGCGAGGCGAGAGCCTCATCAGGCCGGCGTCGCACTGTCCGCGCTGTGGGCACCCGATCCGCTGGCACGACAACGTCCCGATCCTGAGCTTCATCTGGCTCAGGGGGCGGTGCCGCGACTGCCGCGCCCCCATCCCCTGGCGCTACCCCGCCGTCGAGGCCGCCACGGCCGGGCTCTTCGGCGTCACCGCCTGGCGAATCGGCCTACAGGTTGATCTCATTCCGACGTGGCTCTTCCTCGGAGCGCTGGTCGCAATTACAGGCATCGACATCGAGTACCAGCTCATTCCCGACCGGATCACGCTGCCCGGAATCGTCCTGGGAGTCCTGGTCAATCTCGTCACTGGTCATGTCACTCTGGCACAGTCCCTCCTCGGAATTTTGGTCGGCGGAGGTACATTTTTTGTGGTTATCGTCGTCAGCAGGGGTGGAATGGGAGGGGGGGACATGAAGCTCGGAGCAATGATCGGCGCCTTCCTCGGCTGGAAGCTCGTAATTTTAACGATATTTTTCTCGGTTTTCCTAGGGGGTGGAATCGCAACGGTTTTGCTCGTTTCCGGGATACGGCGAAGAAAAGATCCCGTGCCATTTGGTCCATTCCTTGCAATTGGTTCGACGGTAGCTCTCTTCTGGGGGAATGAGGTTCTTCGGTGGTACCTCAGGGGGTTCGGAAACTAGGAAGGACCGACGCGTGGCGGGCGCGCCTCCACAGCGACGAACGCGGAGTGGCCCTGGCGGAAATCCTCATCGCTCTGACCCTGATCGTCATCGGCCTCCTCGCCCTCGCGCAGGCGATGCAGGCTCTCGCCTGGAACATCAACCAGTCCAGCGTCAAGACCAAGGCGGTCTTCCTCGCCCAGCAGAGGCTGGAACAGGTCAAGAACCGCGTCTGGTGGATCGGCCCGCCGCTTCAGGACACGCTCGGCGTTTCGCTGGATCCGGCGAGCGCTCCAGCAACGTTTCCTGACGAGACGTACGGGAACATCCCCGGATACCCGAACCATCGGCGCGCTGTCAGGATCATCGACTGCGGCGCCGCGCCTGGCTGCGGCAGCCCGCCGATCGAGAGCCCGGCGCTCCGGCTGGTGACCGTGAGCGTCTCCTTCCGGCCGTTCGCGGTGGAGGGCGGCGTCAACGCCACGGGCGAAGAGTCGCTCCAGGTCACGACGCTGGTCGCGCGGCGATGAGGGTCCCTGTTCGTTCGAGCGCTGGCTTTGCCAGCACAACCAACTCGGGCCTCGCCTCGTGGCTCTCCTCGCCTGCGGCTCGTCGGCAGCCCCTCGGCTCGAACTACCACGGGGGGAGGTATCGGAAGGGGCGGGTACCCGCGGCACACCCGCGCGCGAGCGCGGGGGGTCGGCGTGGGTACGCCCCCCTCCGAGTCTGGATGAGGGTCGCGATGGAGAGCTGGCGGGACAAGCGAGGCCTGACGCTGGCCGAGCTTTTGGTGGCGGTCGCCGTCGTGGGGCTCCTCCTGGCCGGCGCCCTCGCCATCCATACGAGCGGGCTCCAGACCTACATCGCCGGGGCGACCCGGGTCGAGGCGCAGCAGAACGCCCGCTTCGCGCTGAGCCGGATCGCCCGCGACATCAAGACCGCCTCCCAGGTCCTGACCGCCCCGCTGAGCCCGAGCGACCTCCAGTTCTCCGGCCTCGACGCCGTCGGCAACGCCGTGACGATCAGGTACCGGCTCGTGGGGTCCGCCCTGGAGCGGACCGAGGGCGTGAATCCCGTGGAGACCCTGATCGGCGGCGTGAAGTCCCTCAGCTTCGCCTACCGGGACTCGACGGATGCCGTCACCACCACTGCCTCCGCGGTTCGACGAGTCGATGTCACGCTGAGAACCCAGAGCGAACAGGCGGAGCAGGCGAGCCTTCCCGAGGCTGCCCTGTCCGAGCTCACGACGACGGTAAGGCTGCGAAATGCGCCCTGAGGGAGGCGCGTCGGACCAGGCCACCGGTAGGGCCGTGATGCCCGACCAGCGGGGTGTGGCCATCCCGATGACCCTTCTGGTGTTGCTGCTTCTCTCGGCGCTGACCGCGGGGTTCGCCACGCTCAGCTCCAACGAGCCCCAGATCGCCGCCAATCTCAAGCAGGAAACCGAAGCGCTGGCGCTGGCCGAGGCCGGGATCGAGCGCGTCATCTGGGCCCTCAACAACCCGACGACTCCGGACGGGCTCGCCTTCCCGCTCCCGGCGACCATCCCGGACCCCTACACCGGCGCGACCGACCTCGCCCTCGGCAGCGGCGTCTACCGGGTGACGGTCGCGGCAGGGGCCACGGCGAGCGAGGTCGCCGTCACCTCGGAAGGGCGGGTGCCGGGCTGGACCGCTTACCGGGGCAGACGGACCATCGCGGCAGTCGTGACGGGCCTGCCCAACCTGAACCCTCCCTGCGCTGTCTGCGCTAAGGGCGGGCTGACCGTCGGCAACAAGACGATCGTCGACAGCCGGACTTCCACCTGCGGCAGCAAGCGCGCGAGCTATTCCACCGCGAGCACCGACATCCAGGGCGTGGAGAACAAGACGCAGTACGGCCTGTTCGCCGCCGATGCCGACGCGAACACCCCGAACCAGGCCACCGACTACTCGGAGAACGTCCCGGCCTCGACCTTCGACGCCTTCACCCTCACGCCGGACCAGATCAACCTCCTCAAGGATCTGGCGAAGGCCAGAGGCACCTACTACCGGGGCGCCGTCACCCTCTCGGGCTCGGTCCCCGACGGCATCGTCTTCGTGGACACCGCGAGCGGCGACCCGATCGGGAGCCCCCCGAACCCGCTCGACTTCGGCTCCGTTGCGATCGAGGGCAACGTCGGCAACGCCAAGGGCTGGATCCTCGTGATGGGGGACCTGAGCGTCCGCGGGGAGTGGCTCTACTCCGGCCTGCTCTACGCCGCCAACCGGGTAGCCCTGTATCGCGCCGAGGGGCTCGGCGAAAACAACAACTCGCTGAGCGGCGCGATCATTGCCGGGAACGTGTCGGCCTCCCCGGACGCGATGCCCTTCAACACTTCGCTGAGCACGAAGACCAACATCCAGTACAACTGCGACAGCATCAGGACAGCCGGCAGCACCGTTCCCGCATTCTTCGTCAAGCCGGGGAGCTGGCGGGAGGTCGGCGGGTAACCGGGCGGGCGGCAGCCCGAGCATGCCGCCCCGATCCCCTCCAGGCTGCCCCGCGCCCCGGCCCTTGCCATTCCTCCGAATCCTGGGGTAGTTTAGACTTACGAGGGATCGTCAAATGCCGGTCTTCTGCACCCAGGGGGCTCCCCGTCCGACCGGACGGCTCGCGACGCGCCGTTCCGGCCTTCGGCTCGGGAGCTCGCGGGGGTTCACCCTCATCGAGCTGATCGTGGTGATCGCCGTCATCGGGATCATCAGCGTGACCGCCGTCCCCATGTTCCTCAGCTTCCTCCAGGCCCAGCAGACGCGCGGGGCCGCCCAGCAGGTCGTCACGCTGCTGAACCAGGCCCGCCAGCTCGCCATCACGCGGAACACCTCCTACCAGGTGCAGGTGGACACTACCAACAACCGGCTGCGCTTCGTCAGAACCTCGGACAGTACGGCCTATGTCGGGGCGGGAACCGACGCAAACGGCTACATGACACTCGCCAACGAAACCAAGCTCACGAGCGTCACGGCCAACCCGGTGTTCACCGCGCTCGGCGCGGCGAGTACGGCTGGAACCATCACTGTGCAGAACGCCCAGGGGACCTCGTCCCTGAGCGTGGCCGTTAGCTTGTCGGGGCGGATCAAGATCCAATAGGGGACACGCGCCATGAGGGAACGCGGTTTCACGCTCATCGAAACGCTGATCGCAATCGCCATCCTGACGGTCGGGATCATCGGCGTTGGGGCGACGCTCGCGATCCAGACCAGCGGGGTGGCCTCGGGCATCTCGTTCGGCCAGGCCGCGGTCACGCGGGGTCACTACGTCTCGACGGCCGCCATGCTCGCCCAGGAGCGGATGGAGCAGGTGAAGCGGCTGACATATACCGTGACAGTTGACGACTTCGGCGGCGGCTCTACGCCGACAGGCTTGTCCGACGAAGACTACAACACCATCACGATCCCCGGCTACGGCAACTTGAAGTACGGCAACTTCAAGCGGCAGGTGCGAGTCGAACACACGACCCCGGCTGCGAACATGAAGACGATCAAAGTCACCGTGACCTACAAGCTCCCCAAAGAGGCCAGCATCAGCGAGGAGAGCCTCACGATCGGCACGATCATCGCCGCGCGGCCCTAGCGAGGATTCGACGTGACACGGCTCAGTCGGGAAGGCGGCTTCACCATGGTCGAGCTGCTCGTCACCATCGCCATCCTGGGCATGGTGGCCGGAGCCGTCTTCACGGTCTACCAGGTCTTCCAGCAGACCTACACGCGCGCTTCAGGGCTGGAGGACGCCCAGCTCGGCGTCCGCGCGGGCCTGGACCGGATGGCCACCGAGCTTCGGCTTGCCGGGGCTTACTATACCGGCGCCAGCAACGCGGGGGCCGCGATCACCGCGGCCACCTCCACGAGCATCACCTTTCTCGGCGACATCGACGCGGACACGCTCAGCAGCGCCGGAGCCGAGGTCCTGCTGTCGAACGCCGCCGCCAGCGGGGCCAACCAGATCGTCGTTGACCGCGCCACGGGCTTCTCCGCCAGTGAGTACGTCCACATCGCTAACGGTGCTTTCCGGGAAGCGAGACAGATCGTGTCGACCTACACCGCCGGAAACACCACCATCCCCCTAGCCACGGGCACGACGCTCACGCGTGCCTACCCCGCAAACAGCATCGTCCGCTCCGTCGAGAGCGTGACGTACAGCTACGACTCGTCGGCAAAAACCCTCACGCGGAGCCTGAACGCCGGCACCGCCGAGATTGTCGTCGACAACGTCTACGGCCTGACGTTCACTTACTACAAAACAGACGGGACGACGACCACCACGACTGCCGCCGACATCTATGAGATCCAGATCGGCCTCACCACCCAGGGGAGCGACGGGAGCCGCCGCACGCTGAACTCGCGGGTGCGCCCCCGGAACCTGGGCCTCTCATAAGGGGGATACCATGGAGCGATACCTGCGCGCGCTCACGCCGAACCGATGCGACGAGCGAGGGGTCGCGTTCCCGCTGGCGCTCATGGCCCTCATGGTGTTCGCGGCCCTCTCGGCCGCGATCCTGACCATCGGCGGCTCCGAGGTCCAGATCTCGGCGAACCTCCTCCGCGACACCCAGGCCCGCTTCATGGCAGAGGCCGGACTGGAGGAGGCGTTCAACTATTATCGAAGTGACACGAGCCGCCTCCCCGCCTCCACCGCCGCGTACTCAACCACGGTGACGACGATCACCGGCAACTTCTTCGGTCCGGGCGACTCGCTCTCGGGCTACGGGAGCTACGCCGTCACGGCGCAGACCGTCGGTCCATACACTGTCCTCATCACCTCCACGGGGACGAGCGCGACGGGGTCGGCCTCGAAGGTCCTCAGGACGCTGGTCACCATCGGGTTCACCTCCAACGACGCCATCCGGAACAACGGAGATTTCGACCGCAATGGCTCGGGCTCACGCCCGACGACCGCGGGAACTTGCGGAAGCGCTCACGCGAATGAGGATTTCACGAAGGATGGTAACCCGACCTTCGAGCAAGGCCTCACTGCCACCGGCAGCGCCGAGTCGCCAGGGACGGGAAGCAAGCCCAAGAAAACGGTGCCGACCATCAGCTCGGCCGATTTGCGGAAAACGGCCAGGGCGACGAACCCCACCACAACCTTTGACATGAAGCCGGACGGGACTGTCGTGGACGGCGACAACGCGAGCCAGACCCCTACGTGCACCGTTACAGGTTCAGGGGCGGGGGCTAAGGCCAGCCGCACTTTCCGCGGGTGGAAATGGGAAGTGAGCGGGAGCACCTGTACCGGCACTAGCACCTGGAGCTTGACCAGCGACACCTCGGCTAGCGGCGCAACGTACTACTTCCAGCAAGACGTCGATCTCACCGGCGGACCAAGCATGCAGGCGACCATCATCACGACGGGGAACATCCAGGTCAGCGGCAACGTCAGCCTGACGCCCCACCTGACCGACACCCTCCTGATCGCGGACAAGGATATCGACCTCGGCGGGAACCCGGCGTCAACCGTCCAGGGGCTCATCGCCGTCCACGAGCAGATTAAGCTCCAAGGGAACGTCAAGGTCACCGGCTTCATCCTCGCTGAGAACGCCGCCGCCGTTAGCTCCCTGGTGACAGCATCTCCGGGGGCCGTCCAGATCTCGGGAAACCCCCAGGTCGAGTATAACTGCGGCGGGAGCCCGCCGATCCCGGGGCCGATCCGCTTCCTCGCCTGGGGGATCTAGCGGGGCGCACCCGGCGCGCGGTTCAGGGTCACAGCCGAACCGCGATCCCTGGCCTCCGCGGGCCCTGCACCCCCTATCCTTCGGGGGAGTCCGATTAATTGACTTTGCAAATTCCGGGCCTCTATAATCTTTTTGCTTATTTCAAAACGAGTTTTGTGCCACCCGGGAGGCTTCCCGTCGCGGGAGGAAGCAGCTGATGGGTCTGTTCCCCACGGAAAAGCTGGCGGGGCTCTTCAAGAAGAAACAAGACGTGCTCGGCCTCGACGTGGGGTCGAGCGCCGTCAAGCTGGTCCAGCTCGGGCTGGGCCCCAAGGGCTACCTCCTCCAGGCCATGGCAATCGTCCCCCTGCCGCCGGAAGCGATCAGCGAAGGCGCCATCAAGGACCCCCCATTGGTTGTGACCGCCATCAAGGAGGCGGTGACCAAGGCGGGAGTCAAGGAGAAAGACGCGGTCATCGCCGTCTCGGGCCGGGAGCTCAGCGTCCAGAAGTTCCAGCTCCAGAAAGTGCCGCCCAAGGAGCGGGACGGCTTCATCCGGATCCAGGCCGAGGGACAGATCCCCTTCCCCATCGCCGAGGTCTACTTCGACTATCAGATCGTGGCTGAGTCGCCCGAGGAGACGGGCACGATGGATGTAATGCTCGTCGCCGCCAAGCAGAGCAAGGTCAACGAGTACGTCGCCGTGGTGGAGGGAGCCGGGCTCACCCCCTTGGTGGTGGACCTGGACTCGTTTGCGCTGCAGAACCAGTTCGAGATCAACAACCCGGACCTGCTCCAGGAGGTCGTGGCGCTCATCGACGTCGGGGCCTCCATGATGAAGACCAACGTGGTCCGGGGCGGCACCTCCATCTTCGCCCGCGACATCCCGTTTGGCGGCGATAGTTACACGCAGGCGATCGCCGAGCGGCTCAGTGTCCCCTTGGACAAGGCGGAGGCCGTCAAGCGCCGCGCGGACGAGAGCGTGAACTGGGACGAGGTGGCCCCGGCGCTGGAAGAAGTCTCACGGGAGCTATCCCTGGAGATGCAGCGGACCTTCGACTACATCGCCTCCAGCACAGAGGCTGAACAGATCAGCCGGATCGTCCTGTCCGGCGGCTGCGCCAAGCTGGCGGGGCTCGACGAGTTCCTCGCCTCAAGCTGGGGCATCCCGGTGGAGATCAGCAAGCCGTTCCAGAACGTCGAGTTCGACCCCGCCCGTTTCCCGGCCGAGGAGCTAGAGGCTGCCGGTCCCCTGCTTGCGGTCGCCGTGGGCCTCGGGATGCGGCGCCCCGGGGACAAGGCCGCATGATCAAGATCAACCTGCTCCCCGCCCGCCCCCGCAAGGCGATCGCCATCGAGCTGCCCGCGCTCCCGTGGTTCGGAATCCTCTTCGGCATCGTATACCTGGTGGTCTTCGGCGGCGGGCTCTACTGGTACCGGGGACTCGCCCAGGAAGCCAGCCAGCTCGCCGCCGAGAAGGCCCAGCTGGAGGCGGAGCTGAAGACGCTTGAGGCCGCCATCGCCAAAGGGAAGGCGTTCAGAGAGAAGGCCCAGGAGCTGGAGAAGCGCCTCGCCGCCATCGAGCTGATCGCGAAGAACCAGGCGCGCCCGGTCTACCTCCTCGACGCCCTGGCGGACATGATCCCGCGCGACCTCTGGCTCACCGGGTTCGAGGAAAAGCAGAACCAGCTCCGCCTCCTGGGCAGCGCCTATTCGCCGACAGCGCTCGCCGACCTCATGTCGAACCTCCGCGGCTCGGGGCAGTTCAAAGACGTTGACCTCGTCCTCTCCCGCCGGGATCCGGCCAAGAGTCCCCCGGTCGTCACGTTCGAGGTCGTCTGCTCCTTCGGACTCTGAGCCATGGCGTTCGAGTTCATCACCGAGGCTCCCGGCTGGCAGAAGGCGGTGCTCGGCATCCTGCCCCTCGCCTTCATCGGAGGCGGCGGCTACTACTTCGTGGTCTCGCCCAAGCTGGCCGAGGTGCAGCAGCTCAGCGGGGAGAAGGACGCGCTTCAGAAGAAGGTGATCCAGGGCAGGACGGATCGCAAGAACCTGGCCGGTTTCGAGGCGAAGGCGAAGGAACTCGAGCAGCGCGTGACCGCCGCGCGCGAACGGCTCCCGGCCGAGAAGGAGATCCCGAAGCTCTACCGTCAGATCTCGGACCTGGCCACGCAGCAAGGCCTGACGGTCAGCCTGTTCCAGCCAAAGGCGCCCCAGGACAAGGACTACTATGCCGAGGTCCCCATCCAGCTCAACGCCGATGCGGGGTACCACCAGCTCGGCGAGTTCTTCGAGAAGCTGGCCAAGCTCCCGCGCATCGTCACGCTGGGCGACTTCAGGCTCGTGGCGATCGAACGCCCGACGGGCACGCTCCAGGCCGAGCTGACCCTGCTCACGTACCTCGCCCGTCCCGAAGGGGCACCCAAGCCGAAACCTCCCCCCGGAGCGAAGAAGTGAGGCGTCTGGTATGGACGGCCGCTGTGGGGCTCGTCGGCCTTCTCAGCGGGTGCGGGGGAAGCCCGCCGCCCGCCCAGGCGGCCCAGGTGCCGGCGCCCCCGCCGCCGAAGCCCGCGGTCACGCCGAGGGAGCCCCAGGTCAAACCGCTCCCGGCGATCGCCTACCAGGCCAGGGGACGGCGAGATCCGTTCAGGCCGCCCGTCACGGAGGTTCAGGAGAAGGGAGGCCCCACCGGCCTTCAGACCGCGTCGCTCAAGCTCGTCGGCATCGTCCAGGGTCGCGACAGCCTGCTGGCGCTGGTGGAGAGCGCCGACGGACTTGGATACATCCTCCGACCCGGCGACCTGATCGGGGATGGCCGGGTGGCGGAGATCGGGCCCGACAGTGTAACCTTCACTGTGCCCGGGCGACCGGGGCAGCCGCCGACCCGCACAGTGCTGAAGCTCAAAACGGACTGAGGAGGGACGGGCGATGACAGTGGCTCGATGGATTTTGGCTCTCGTCGTCGCGCTGGGGTCCCTGGCCCCGGCAGCCGGGGGGAATCCGTCCGCGGAATCGCTCGTCCAGCTGAAGGACATCACCACGGAGGCCAGGGAAGACGGCCTCACGGTTCAGCTCCTCACCACCGGCCAGCCCACGTACAAGCACGGGCTGATCGATACCCCCTGGCGGATCGTCATCGATCTGGAGGGGACCGCGTACGGATGGCGGACAGCTCCCCTCACGGTGAACACGGACCCGCTCCGCCAGATCCGCGGCAGCCAGTACCGGAAGGGCGTGAGCCGTGTCGTCCTCGAGCTCTCGCGCAAGGTCGGGTACCGGCTCGCGGAAGGGCCCGCCGGGCTCACCGTGAAGCTGGAGCCGTCCCCGGTGGTGCGAAGCAAGGGGGAGCTCGGGGCGATCGTGCCGGCCCAGGCGATGCCCTCGGAGGGGGGCTCCGCCCCCCTTCCGAACCTCCCCCCAGAACGGGTTGCGCCGGCGGAGCCGGCGCTCGAACGCACGTATTCCGGCAGCAAGCAAGCGAAGGCCGAGCCGGAGAAGCCGGCGACCGCCGAGACGCCGAAGCCCGTGGCCAAGGCCGAGCCGGTGAAGGCGGAAGCGCCGAAGCCGGTGGAACTTGTCGTCGCGAAACCCGTTGAGAGGCCCGTGGCGAAGGCGGCGGCACCAAAGCCCGTGGCCGAGGCTGAGCCGGCCAAGCCAGAGGCCGCGAAGCCAGCCGAACGCGAGCCTGCCAAACCCGTCGCGACGCCTGTGGCGAAAGCCGAAGCGCCCGCCGTCGCGCCCAGGCCCGCCGTCGAGCCCAAGGCCGAGCCCAAGAAAGAGAGCACGCAGCCTCAGGCCCAACAGGCGCCCGAGCCCGCCCCTGCGCTAGTCCGTGTCGCTCAGGCGCCGAGCGCCCCGGCCCAGCCGCCGGCCCCGCCGCCGGGCCAGCGGCTCATCTCGTTCGACTTCAAGGACGCCGAGATCGTGAACCTCCTCAGAATCCTGGCCGCCGAGAGCGGAAAGAACATCGTGGCCGGTGAAGACGTCAAGGGGAAGATCTCGATCACGCTCCGGAACGTCACGTGGGAACTGGCGCTGGACACCATCCTGGAGGCGCGCGGGCTCCAGAAGATCGAAAAGGAGAACGTGATCCGCATCGTCTCCTCGGAGCAGCTCGCCAAGGAGAGCGAGCTCAAGGCGAAGGCGGAGGAGGCTCGGGTCAAGGCGGCGGAGGCCAAGGCCAAAGCAGAGGCCGAGATCAGGGCCAAGGTCGCCGAGGCCCAGCTCAAGGAGCAGGAGGTGCTCCAGCGCAAGCTCGCCGCCGAGGCCGCCAAGGCCGAGGCTGAGGCCCGCGGCCCCCTCAAGGAGGAAACGATCCGCCTCAGCTACGCCGATCCGGAGGACGTGGTAAAGACCCTCATCGGAATCCTGGGCATCCCACCCGAGGGGGCCCTGCCGGCGGAGCCAACCGTGCTTCCCGGCGCGCCGCCGCCGATTGCTCCGAGCGTGCCCACCGGCGCGCCACCGATCATGGAGCCCCCGTTCTCCCAGCTCTACGGTCCCGGAGCCCAGCCGCCGCCGAGGCCAACCGTTTCTGTCTCGGCTGAGGTCCTGGCCAAGGGGATCACCATCCGGGCCCACAAGCCCACGAACTCGATCTTCATTCGCCACTACGAGGCGGATCTGGAGCGGATCAAGAAGCTGATCAGAGAGAAGCTGGACGTGCCGCTCCCCCAGATCAAGATCGAGGCGCGGATGGAGATCCTGGACCGGAGCGCCTTCGAGGGCGTCGGGATCCAGCTCGGCGGGGCCCTGTTGAGAACCGCCGGCCGGTCAACCATCGTGGGGAAGGGCTTTCAGAACATCAGGCCCTCCGTCGGGGACAAGGCGTTCGAGAAAGAGGACCTCGCCAGCACTCCGCCGTTCCGGCTCTTCTCCCCCAACCCGGCCTTCGTCGGGCTCCTGCCCATCAACCCGGGCACTGGCCTCCCGACCGGGTTCAACCTGGTGACCCTTCCCCTCAGCCAGACCCCGGCAGGAGCCATCCATTTCGGGATCGTCGGCACCAAGTTCAACCTGAACCTGGTCCTCGAAGCGCTGAAGACCCAGGGCAAGACCACGTCCCTGGCGCGCCCCGAGATCATCACCGTGGAGAATACCAAGGCCAGCATCAGCCTCGGCGAAGAGATCCCGTACGCGACGGTCAGCTCGGCGGGCACCCAGATCCAGTTCAAGGAAGCCCTCCTCAAGCTCGAGGTGACGCCGACGGTGGTGCGCGAGGCCGAGTTCAACAGGATCAAGATGAAGGTCGTCGTCGAGAACAACGCCCGCGGCGCTGCCACCGTCAACCTCGGCTCCGGCGGGTCGCCGCCGGTCATCAACCGGCGCAAGGCCGAGACGGAGGTTCTCATCAAGGAAGGCGAGCACCTGGTCATCGGCGGCGTGACGCAGCGCACGACGAGCGAGCTCGTCAGGAAAGTGCCCATCCTGGGCGACATCCCCATTCTCGGCTGGCTCTTCAAAACGCGGGAAAGCTCCATCGACCCGGACCGGGAGCTCGTGGTCTTCATCACGCCGACAGTCCTCAAGACTGACCAGTCCGTGGCCAGCACCCCTGCGCAACCGCCGAGCAGCAGGCCCAGGACACCGTGAGCACCGCGTTCAGGTTCCTCACCGCGGGTGAGTCGCACGGCGAGGCCTTGGTCGCGGTCGTGGAGGGCGTCCCCGCCGGGCTGCCACTGACCGAAGCCGACATCAACACCGACCTGGCGCGCCGCCAGAAGGGGTACGGCCGCGGCGGCCGGATGAAGATCGAGCGCGACCGGGTCCACATCCTCTCCGGCGTCCGCTGGGGTTTCACTCTCGGCAGCCCGATCACCCTCCAGATCGCCAACCTGGACTGGGAGAACTGGAAGGCCACGATGTCCGTGGCGCCTCCCGAACCCGGCGCGCCCGCCAAGCAGGTCACCCGCCCGCGCCCTGGCCACGCCGACCTCGCCGGCGCCATGAAATACGGCCACAAGGACATCCGAAACGTGCTGGAACGCTCGAGCGCGCGGGAGACCACCGCGCGAGTGGCCGTGGCAGGGGTCGCCAAGCGTCTCCTCCGCGAGTTCGGGATCGAGATCCTGAGCCACGTGGTCGAGATCGGTGGGGTTCGCATCGGCGAGGTGGACCTCCCGTGGGAGGAGATCAGGCGCCGGGCCGAGGCCTCGGAAGTGCGGTGCGCCGACCCCGAGGCTGAGGCGCGGATGATCGCCGCCATCGACGCCGCCAGGGACAAGGGGGACACCCTCGGCGGGGTCTTCGAGGTCGTGGCGGTCGGCTGCCCCGTCGGCCTGGGCTCCTACGCGCAGTGGGATCGACGCCTGGACGGCAGGCTCGCCCAAGCCTTCTGCTCCATCCAGGCGATCAAGGGGGCCGAGATCGGCCTCGGGTTCGAAACCGCCCGCAGGCCCGGCTCCCAGGTCCACGACGAGATCCTCTTCGACCACGACGCGGGCTTCAAGCGCGCGAGCAACAACGCGGGAGGCCTGGAGGGCGGGGTCACGAACGGCCAGCCCGTCGTCGTGCGGGCTGCGATGAAGCCCCTCTCGACCCTCAGGACTCCGCTCCGCTCGGTTGACGTCGCCACCAAAGAGGCGGTGGAGGCGGTCGTGGAACGGAGCGACGTCTGCGCCGTCCCCGCCGCCGGCATCGTGGGCGAGGCGATGATGGCCATCGTCCTGGGCCAGGCTTTCCTCGAGAAGTTCGGCGGCGACAGCCTGGAGGAGATCCGCCACAACTACCAGGCCTACCAGGACTCGCTGAAAGCCTGGTAGCTGGTAGATTGTAAAGAGGAGGTGCTCGAAAATGCCTCAGAGGTTAGCAAGCCGTGCCTGGATGAGGATCAGTCTGACGCTGGCTGTCGGCGCGGCGCTGCCCGCTCTCGCACTGGCCCAGGAGATTGGCGAGGTGCGGGACCGGTTCATTCGTTCCTCAGCGGCCGCGGAGGTCGCGCTCGAACGGGCGCTGCGGGAGGCATCGCCAGAGGCACGGCCGGCCCTTGAGCGGGCGCTCGGCGAGGTGCGAGCCGCGCGGGGGCGCACGCTTGAAGAGCTGACGAAGGCACAGAGCGCGGCTGGTGCCGGTGTGGAGGGGCGCACCCGGGCGCGTGAAGCCGTGGACCGTGGGACCCAGGTTCATCTGCGAGTTCTCCAAGACGTGCTCGGCAAAGTTCCCGAGCAGGCGAAGCCCGCAATCGAGCATGCCCTCGAAGTCTCAAAAACCGGCCGCGAGCGCGCGCTCGGTGCTGTTGAGGGCGAACGCGGGGCGGAAGCGCGTCCCGGCCCTCCATCGGGAACACGGATCGGTCCCCCAAGCGGGGTGAGACCCGGACCACCTGCGGGAATCGGCGGTCCACCGAGCGGGGTTCCGGGAGGACCGCCGGGCGGCGTTCCTGGGGGGCGACCAGGTGGACGGCCCGGCCGCTGAGACTGCAAGTCCAGCCAGCTGAACGTTTCAGGCAACCAAGGTCGGAAGTCTGTCTCCATGACGGAAATCACGGTTAATATGGGTTCGCGCTCCTACCGGGCTTAGAGCACGATGACGAGGGAGAAAGGGACTATCTGTTGGATGAGCCGAAAATCGCGCTCGTTTCGCGTAAGCACAGTGGCTCCGATCTGTCTGCTGGACAAGGCGATGAGGCAGTCGTTCACTAACCGGAAACGCCGCCGGAGATCGAGCCTATAGTGCTGCTGGAGCACGCGGAGGGCGGAACCGGCCCGCCAGAAGGTCGCAGGGGATGGAGTCAGCAATCGTCCTGTTCGGCGGAAGGTCCGATAAAGGTCGCGGACGGCCTCTGCCGCCGCAGGCTCCAGGGCGCCCGCCTGCAGTTCGAGGAGCACGACCGTGCTCATGTAGCGGACCAACGGCCGCGCCAGCAGCAGTTCCTCATGCAGGCCAGCCTCCATCCAGTCGATGTACAGGTCGGAGTCAAAGATGACCCGCGTCATCGGTCGAAGAGCCTCTTGATGCGGCCTTTCCGCTTGATACGTCGGAGCGTTCTAAGAATCTCCGCCTCTGCGAGAACAAGATCCATCGCCCCCTCCAGGGCCTCGGTCTCGGTGGCGCTGCCGAGGATCGACTTCACGCGTTCGAGCTTGTCCTGGTTCAATCGCAGGTGCTTGTGTCGTACGGGAACCGACCCCATGTTGCCCCCTCCTCAAGGATGTACATAAAATCATATATCATGTTCATACCGAGCGGTCAAGAAGTTACCGATAACGAGCGATGACGGAAATCACGGTCAATTTGGGTCCGCGCTCCTACCCCATCGTGGTCGGTGCGGGAAGCCTGGACACCGTCGGCGAGCGGCTCCGCGGCCTGGGCGTCGGTCGGCGGGCGGTCCTCCTGAGCGACAGCTCGATCATGGCCCGCTACGGACCGCGCGTGACCGCGAGCCTCGCCGCCGCCGGCTTCACGACCACGGAGATCCTCGTCCCCGAGGGAGAGACGGCCAAAACGCTCGACCTGGCGGAGCGGTGCTGGGAGGCCTGCCTCGCCGCGAGGCTCGATCGGACCTCGACGCTCCTCGCCCTCGGCGGCGGCGCCGTGGGCGACCTCGGGGGCTTCGTAGCGGCGACGTACATGCGAGGGATCCACCTCGTCCAGCTCCCCACGACGCTCCTGGCCCAGGTCGACGCCGCCATCGGGGGGAAGAACGCCATCAACCATCCCCGGGTGAAGAACCTGATCGGCACCTTCCACCAGCCCCGCCTCGTCATCGCCGACCCTCAGGCGCTCCTGACGCTGTCCGACCGGGAGTTCAAGTCTGGCCTGGCCGAGGTGGTGAAGCACGGGATCGTCCTGGACGCCGGCTACTTCGCCGACGTCGAAGCCCACGTCGCCGAGCTCCTGAGCCGCGACCTCCCGACCCTCGAGCGCATCGTCACCGGCTCCTGCCGGCTGAAGGGGCGGGTCGTCGAAGCCGACGAGACCGAGGCGCAGCTTCGGGCGGTGCTGAACTACGGCCACACGATTGGCCACGCCCTCGAGGCGGCCACCAGATACTCGCGGTGGAACCACGGTGAGGCGGATGCGCTTGGGATCGCGGTCGAAGCTCTGATCGCGGAGCGCCTCGGGCTGGCCGATCCTGAAACGACACAACGGCAGGTCCGGCTCCTGGAGGCCATCGGCCTCCCGGTCACGTTCTCGGGGGTGGAGGTCGGCGCCGTCCTCGAGGCCATCCGCCACGACAAGAAAGCCCGGGAGGGAAAGGTCCCCTTCGTCCTCGCGCCGAGGATCGGGACCCACCGGCTCGTCTTCGACATTCCCGAGGAGCTGGTCAGCGCCGTCATCCGGGAGATCCAGGCCGAGGCCCTTGCAGGGGGTCGCCGGCGCTGAGCGGGCCCCGGCGGTTGACAACCTTCGCACCCACCCCGTATAACAGCACCAGGTATGGCTGATGCTCTCCCTCGCTCCGGCGGGGCAGGCCCCGCACAGGATCCGTCGGCTGCCAGCGCCATCCGCCGGTACGAGGAGTGGCTGGCCAAGGATCCGACCTCGCTGGCGTTCGCCCCGCTGGCCGAGGCCTACCGAAAGGCGGGACGGACCCGGGATGCGATCGCGCTCTGCGCCGCGGGGCTCCAGCGGTATCCCCACTACACGACGGCGCGCGTGATCCTCGCCAAGGCCTATCTCGCCGAGGGAAACCAGGACGGCGCCGTCGCGGAGCTCACGGCTGCCGTGTCCCAGGCTCCCGATGATATCCGGAGCCACAGGATGCTTGCCGACCTGGCGCTCAAGCGGGGTGAGCTGGAGCGCGCCATCGCGCACCTGAAGCGCGTGACCGAGCTGGATCCTGCCGACCGCGAGTCCCGGGCCGCGCTGGACCTGCTCGCTGAACGGCGCGCGCCCGGCGAGGGGTCGCCGATCCTGCGGCTCCTGGACGACGACACCTTCGTGACGGTCACCTTCGGGACCCTCTGCCTCGAGCAAGGGCTGACGGACGAGGCAGCCGCGATCTTCCTCCGGATCGCCAGGCGCGATCCGTCGAACGGGTCGGCATGGCGACGCCTGGAGGAAGCGCTCGCTGCCCGGCGCGAGCGCCGAAAGGGGTAGCGACGCGATGCAGGTTTCCACGAACGACTTCAGGAAGGGGCTCAAGATCGAGGTGGACGGAGCCCCGTACACGATCGTGGACTTCCAGCACGTCAAGCCCGGGAAGGGTGGCGCGTTCGTCCGGACCAAGCTGAAGCACCTGAAGCTGGGGACCGTGATCGACAGGACCTTCAGGGCCGAGGAGAAAGTCCCGCTGGTCGACTTCGAGGAGAAGCGGATGCAGTTCCTCTACCGGGACGACCGCTTCCATTTCATGGACCTGGAGACCTACGACCAGATCGCGCTCTCGGAGGAGGAAGTCGGCGAGGCCCGCGACCTCCTCAAGGAGAACACCGAGGTGGACGTGCTGTACGTGGCGGACGCGGCCATCGGGCTCGAGCTCCCCACCTTCGTGGAGCTCGCCGTGGTGAAGACGGACCCGGGCGTCCGGGGCGACACCGCCTCGGGCGGGTCCAAGCCTGCCACGCTGGAAACGGGCGCCGTCGTCACGGTGCCGCTGTTCATCAACGAAGGCGACCTGGTCAAGGTGGACACGCGAACCCGCGCCTACATCGCTCGTGTGGGTGTCGCCTCCGGTTCGGGGTAAGGCGGAATGCCCCAGACCCCACGGCGTGCGGGTGCGCCGCCGATCAGCGAGATCCGAGAGCTCGTCGAGCTCGCGCTGGCCAAGGGGCTGGCCGAGCTGGAGGTGAGCTGGGGGGAGATCCGGATCCGCATCCGCCGGGAGGTCGCGCCGGCAACGCCGCCGGCCCACGGCGGGGGGTTCGCCGCGGCCGCGCCGGGTCCCGTGGAGGTCATCGCCCGCGAGGGGGCCCAGCTCGTCACGATCGAGGCGCCCATGGTCGGCACCTTCTACCGCGCGCCCTCCCCCGAGGCGCCCGCCTACGTCAACGAAGGCGACGTGATCAAGGCCGGGCAGATCCTCTGCATCATCGAAGCGATGAAGCTGATGAACGAGATCGAGTCCAAGGTGGCCGGGCGGATCGTGAAGGTCCTGGTGGACAACGCCCAGCCCGTGGAGTACGGCCAGCCGCTCTTCCTGGTGGAGCCCGCATGACAGAAAGCGGGTCACCCCCTCACCTTTGATCCTCTCCCCCTCGAGGGGGAGAGGGAAGGGTGAGGGGGATCGCGCAGCACCGCTTCCTGCAGTTTGAAACCGATGTTTCATAAGATCCTCATCGCCAACCGGGGGGAGATCGCGCTACGGGTGCTCCGGACGTGCCGCGAGCTGGGGGTTCGGGCAATCGTCGCGCACTCCAGGGCCGACGCCCACTCGCTCCCGGTGCGCCTCGCCGACGAGTCGATCTGCATCGGGCCCGAGGACCCGCAGTCGAGCTACCTCAACATCCCTAACATCATCTCCGCGGCCGAGATCACCGACAGCGATGCGATCCATCCGGGCTACGGCTTCCTGGCCGAGAACACGGCCTTCGCCGAGATCTGCCGCGCCTGCGGGATCGTGTTCATCGGCCCCTCGCCGGAGGCGATCCGCCTGATGGGCGACAAGGCCCAGGCC
>JACQWB010000134.1 GCA_016209385.1 Candidatus Rokuibacteriota bacterium | reverse complement strand
CCTATGAGGCTTTGTCCCAGCAATACGACACCCTCATCCTGCCGGCCAGGCCGGCGAAGACCCGTGACAAGGCGAAAACCGAAGACGCCCTGACGATCGCCGCGCGGTGGATCCACGCGCGCCTCCGCCACGAGACCTTCTTGTCTCTGACCGCCCTCAACGCCCGGATCGCCGAGTGGCTCCACGAACTCAATGACCGCCCGATGCGCCTCTACCAGGCCAGCCGGCGGGAGCTCTTCGAGCGGCTGGACCGTCCCGCGCTGCGGCCGCTGCCCCCCGAGCCCTTCGTCTACGCGGAGTGGAAGAGCGCCCGGGTCAACATCGACTACCACGTCGAGATCCGTCGCCATTACTACTCGGTCCCCTTTTCCCTCGTCCACGAGGTGGTCGATGTCCGGGTCACCGCGACGACGGTCGAGGGCTTCCACAAGGGGCAGCGCGTGGCCGCGCATGTCCGCGACGACACCCCTGGAGCGCGCGCTCGCCTGCCTCGCCGAGCGGGTCGCCTGGCAGGGACGCGGAGGAGAGCCGGCTGTGGTCCTGAGCACGAGCTTCGGTTATCGGCTCATCTTGCCGCGCTCCCGAGCCTTGGATTACCTCTAATGGCGGATCTCCTCATGGACACCCGTGAGCTAGAGGCTACGGTCGGCAAGATCGTGCGCGAGCAGCCCGCGCGGGTGCCCGAGGCGACCGAGGACTCGGTGGTGTTTAACGATTTCGTGGCAGCGATGGGCGAGGTGATCAGCGCTGAGGTCACCAAGGCCGTCAACAAGGTACGGGGGCGCGTGGACTAGGAGGAGGGGAGGACAATGGGGGTCATGCAAGGGGTGGAGCAGATGGTGGCTCAGTTCATCGGGTCGGAGGTGGCCGGAGCGCGTTTCATACGCGACGTGCGAGCGCTGAGAGATGGGCCCGAAGGCGAGCGCGCGCGCGCCGCCCGCGTGCGCGCGGCGTCTGCCTGGTCTCTGGACCAGGACCCGGAGCTCCGCCTGGCTGAGCGAGCGCGCGCCGAGATCGCCGCCGCGCTCGACGCGGTAGAAAAGCGCCTCGACGCCCTCGCGGTGCCCGCCGGCGCCCTCGACGTGGGCCCTGCCGCCGAGATCGTCGCGGAGTGCCGGGGCGCCCTCGCGGAAGTGGCGCGGTGGATCGCCGCCGCCAAGCAGGGGGCCCGGGCGTGGATTCACGAGCGGCGGCGCGCAGGGCTGCGAGCCCTTGATGAGAAACTGCTCGTAGCCGTGGAGCACGCGACCGATCTCGCGCGCGAGCGGGCGCGGTACAGCGAGGAGACGACGCGCCTCGCCGGCCGACGCGACGAGGCTGATCTCGGGCACCCATTCCCCGCGCTCCTGGGTCAGGGCGACATGGTCGAGAGGATCAAGAGGCGATTGGAGGGGTGACGTGGACTTCCCGGAGTCCGTCGCCAAGGACTGGCTCACGCGCCGCCTTGCGGAGAACGTCGAGGTAGGGACGGACGGGTGATCTTCGACTTCGCGGGGGTAGTCCCCGGTGCCCGGGACCGGCGCCGGGCCGCGAACCCGCCCGCGTCCCCGCGGCTGCGCCGTCGCGTGATCACGGCGGCACAGGCTCCTGCGCGGGCGGGACGGTCCCCTTTTCGATCCCGGCTCGGCGAAAGGCGTTGACTGAGGAGCAGGATCCAGCCGAAGGCTCGTGCTATAATCAGTCCCGATTGGAGGATACGATGCACACGATCTTCCTGAGTACCGAAGAGAAAGAGAAGAAGGAAGAAGGGTTGCGGCTCATCATGCTGGGCGGCATGGTCGAGTATACCGGGCAAAAGGACGTATACCGCGTGCCGAGCGACACGCTCCGCCGCCTTGACGAGCACGACATTTCCTATCAGGTTCTCAGCGCGGGCTAGTCCTCCTCGGGAGGGGTGAAATTCCGCAGGAATTTGAGACTATCTCCTGCGTGAAGTTTGAGTTGCTTCTGCCTGCCTCGTATGTGAGGCGGGATGATCCTCGGCACACGCCCCAGTTTGTTCAGTTGTCCGAAATCGCTGACATTCTCAATGACCTGACCGCCAAGTACCAGCGGTACGGGGGCTATACCATCTCCAATCCGTTCGGCCCACCGCCGCTTGCTGGGGGCTACCAAGGTGGACCCCAAGAGCGGAGCTTCAGCGTCATGGTGATAGCTCCCGACAATCAGTTGAACGAGGCAGAGCAGGACATCAAGCGCCTAATTACCTTGTTCCAAGAGCGCTACTACCAGACAGAGATTCTTTGCTACTCGCACCCGGTCAATAGGTACGTCCGTCCCTAGACGCGCTTGAGGTACTGAGCACCGCCGCGTCCCCGGCTACGATTCTTGTTGGCCTTCGGGCGGCGGCTTCATCCAGACTCGCCGGGGCGGGCGCTCAGGTGACGAACCGGCTCCCAGAGGCACCATGTCTAGATCGCTCTCGCGTGGATGCGCTGATCGCCATTTCTTCACTTCGTCGCGGGCAATTTCCTCCGCGATGAGCCTGGCAAGCGCCCCCCTGATCTCGCGCTTCACGTCAGCATCAGAGAGCCCGAAGTGGTGAGCGAGCTGGCTAGCTTGTGCCCCCCACTCGGGACGACCCTTCGCGCCCGTCTTTCTTTGCTTGTTCGCCATGTTCCCACCCCTCCTCGCACGAGTTGTTGAATGGCTGTTGAATGAAACGACTGAGGGGTTAGAGCCTCTCGCCCTAACCCCCCGATTTCTTTGGTTGCGGGGGCTGGATTTGAACCAGCGACCTTTGGGTTATGAGCCCAACGAGCTACCGGACTGCTCCACCCCGCGTGACGCCTCTTTCTTACCGTAAGACGGCTCGCCTGTCAACCCTGCCGGCCCCGACGAAGCTCAGCCTCCAGTAGCGATGGCGGCGGCCGGCCCCGGTCAGCCGGCAGGAGCGCGGGCCCGCTCTCCTGCGCGGAGGAGCGTCAGCGGGCGGGGAAGCGCTCCGGCAACGGGCTCCGCCGGAGGAAGCTGTAGGCCGGCAAGCCCGCACACGGCGAGGGCCGCTTCGTTCAGGACGAAGCGCTCCGGTTGGCCGGGGCCGGGCCGATGCACTGCCACCCAGGCCCGATCAAGGTTTTCGGCGAGGGCTTCCAGGACCGGGCTCTGATCCAGCGCCTCCAGGTGGCGGCGGTGGCGGACCTGGTCGAAGGCCGCGCGGATTCGCTCGTCCCAGGCCTCGCCAGCTTCGGCAGAAAAGCTGAAGACCGGCTCTGTCACAACCGGGAACGATTACCCAGTTACCCTCGGCCGGATCACCCGATCGGTCTTGGCCGGCTCGTAGCAACCGGTGCGCGCCAGCGCCCAGAGGACGCGCCAGGCAGCGCGCGTGGCCAGGAGCCAGTAGGTCTGGCAGCGGAAGACTCCCCAGAACCTGTCCCTGAGCGTCTTCCACCTGACGTCGACGGGCTTCGGCAGGCAGGGCATCAGCTCCTCGATCGTCCGCTGCGTCACGAGCCCGCCGACCCAGATGCTGAGGCCCAGGGCTGCGCCGGGGAAGGCCAGCGCCAGGGCGAAGAGCCAGAGCGGATCCCGGTAGAAGTAGGCGAGCTGCCAGCCGAGGAAGCCGAGGAGGGGATAGACCAGGACCGCCGTCGGCCACTCGACCACCTTGTTGCCCACGTGGCGGAGGAGCTGGGCCAGGTTGAAGGCCCGGGGCTCATCCCGCCACGCGCGCCAGAGGTGGCGGACATCGTCGAGCACCCCTTTGTACCAGCGCGCGTTCTGGCGGATGATCTTCTCGGGCGTCTCCGGGAGATCGTTGACTTCCACGAGCGGCAGCGCCCGGATCAGGATGCCGCGGCGGCCCAGGTCGTAGCCGAGCGTGGAGTCCTCGGTGGCGCCGTCGGACGGGAACCCGCCGAGGGACTGGAGCGTATCGAGGCGGACGAACTGGTTGTGGCCGAGACAGATCTGGGACCGGCGGAAGAGGAACTCGAACATCGGGCGGATCACCCCGGCGGCCCACGGCGCGCGCCGGCAGAGCGTTTCGAGGATCCTGACCCGCTTGACCTCGTTGATCAGGCGGGCGATCGAGACGCGGATGAAGATGGACGATTGCTGGACCGCGCAGATCCGGCTGCGGACATCGAGCCGGTCGAAGTTGGCGAGCGAGAGCGTGACGCCCTGGTAGGCCAGCGCCCCGCGGCCGGCCAGCTCCTCCTGGGCGATCCAGAGATAGACGTTCGGATCGGGGAGCGAGTCGGCGTCGGACACCCCGACGAAGTGGCGCGCGGGGTCGAATGCCTCGCCGAGGACCTCGCCCAGCAGCTCGGGACGGAGGGCCCAGTTGAGCTGGTGCGCCTTCCGCCCGGCTCCCGGCATCGTCAGGATCCAGAGCCGCTTCTGCTGGTAGGGCGGCAGCTCGGCCTGGAAGCGGCGGACGACCTCGGCGGTCGAGATTCCCATGGCCGGGTGGGGCGCGAGGTCCTCCTCCGCCTTGGTCACCACGACCACGTGGAGCTTCGACTGGGGGTAGCGCGAGCCGAGGAGCGCCTGCAAGGTCCCGCCGATCGCGGGCTCCTGGTAGGCCGGGACCAGGTGGAGAAACACCGGCGCCCGGTCATCCTGCTCGAGGGCCTCCTCCGAGGGGAGTTCGTGGAGGCGCGTGGCGGTGGCCTTCACGAGGCGGAGCGTGGTCAGCATCCCCTTCCAGTCGATCAGGAGCTTCACCACCGCGCGGAAGTTGACGACGAACGCCATCAGGAACAGGAACGGAATCAGGAGATCCATGTCAGCGGCTGTCCTCCCGGTGTGGCGTGGGTGGGAACTGCAGCACCTTCTCCCCTTCCTTCAGCAGGCCCAGCTCCTCGCGGGCGATCTTCTCGACCTGGGCCGGATCCTCGCGCAGGCGGTCCACGGTGCGCGTGAGCTGCTCGGTCTCTGACCGGAGCCGGCGGAGCTCCTGCTCCAGGGCCCCGACCTCGCGCTTCATCTGCCAGACGCGGACCAGGCCGCTCCCGCCGTAGGCCAGAAGCCCGAGGAAGGCGACGGTAGCGAGGGCGAGCGCGCCGCTGACGAGGAGCCGGCTCCGCCTCACGCCGCGCTCCGGGTGAACGGCCCCCGGCCCGGCCAGGCCGCGGCGGCCCCGAGCTCTTCCTCGATCCGAAGGAGCTGGTTGTACTTGGCGGTGCGCTCGGCGCGGGCAAGCGACCCGGTCTTGATCTGCCCGGCGTTCACCGCCACGGCCAGGTCGGCGACGAACGTGTCCTCGGTCTCGCCGGAGCGGTGGGAGATCACCGTGCCGTAGCCGGCACGCTTGGCCAGCTCGATGGCCTCAAGCGTCTCGGTGAGCGTGCCGACCTGGTTCGGCTTGACGAGCACCGCGTTGGCCACGCCCTTGCGGATCCCCTCGCGGAGAATCGCCGGGTTGGTCACGAAGATGTCGTCGCCCACCAGCTGGACCTGTGCGCCGAGCCGCCGCGTCAGCGCCGCCCAGCCGTCCCAGTCCTCCTCGCCGAGGCCGTCCTCGATCGAGCAGACCGGGTAGCGACCGACGAGCGACGCGTAGAAGGCGATCATCTCCTCGCTGCTCCGCGCGGCGCCCTCGGCCCTCAGGTGGTAGCGGCCCTGGCGGTGGAACTCGCTCGCGGCCGCATCGAGAGCCAGGAACACATCCTCGCCGGGGCGGTAGCCGCTCCGCTCGACGGCCATGAGCAGCAGATCGAGGGCCGCCGTGTTGGAGGGCAGCACCGGGGCGAAGCCGCCCTCGTCGCCGATCCCGGTGGAGAGCCCCTTGTCGCTGAGCAGGCGTCGGAGCGCGTGAAAGATCTCAGCCCCCATCCTCAACGCCTCGGCGAAGCGCGGCGCGCCCGCGGGGACCAGCATGAACTCCTGGATGTCGAGGCCGTTGTCGGCATGGACGCCCCCGTTCAGGACGTTCATCAGCGGCACCGGCAGGAGCCGAGCGCCCGGGCCTCCGAGGTACTGGTAGAGGGGAAGCCCGGCCTCCTTCGCCGCGGCGCGGGCGACGGCCAGCGAGACGCCCAGGATGGCGTTGGCGCCCAGTGCCGACTTGTTGGGGGTGCCGTCCAGCTCGACGAGCCGCCGGTCCACGGCCGCCTGCTGGGAGGCCTCCATCCCCGTCAGCTCGGGGGCGATGACCTCGAGCACGTTCCTGACGGCGCGGAGCACCCCCTTGCCGTGGAACCGCTTGGCATCGCCGTCGCGCAGCTCGACGGCCTCCCGCTTGCCCGTCGAGGCTCCCGAGGGGACGGCAGTCCGACCGGAAGCCTCACTCTCGAGGGTCACCTCGACCTCCACCGTCGGGTTCCCTCGGGAGTCGAGGATCTCGCGCGCGTGGATCTCGACGATGGCCGACACCCTACGATCCTCGGAGGGGGGCGGAGCCCCCCTTCCGAACCTCCCCCGGGGGTTGCGCGGGCAAAGCCCGCGCTCGAACAAGGAGCGCGTCACAGCCCGAAGGACTGCGCGACGTGCTCGTCATGACCTCCGCTCGAGGATGAAGGCCGCCAGCGCCCTGATCGGCTCGGCGCGCGACCCCAGGGGCTCCAGCGCCGCCCTGGCCTCCTCAACCAGCGACTTCGCCCGCATCCGTGAGGCCTCGAGCCCGAACTGCCCGGGGTAGGTCACCTTCCGCTTGCGCGTGTCGCTCCCCGCCGTTTTCCCCAGCTCCTCCAGGCTTCCCTCCACGTCCAGGATGTCGTCCACGATCTGGAAGGCGAGGCCGACCCGCGAGCCCGCCCGGCTGATCGCCTCGAGCGCGCCCGCCGGGGCGCCGACCAGGAGCGCGCCCGCCCGGAGCGACGCCCGGATCAGGGCCGCCGTCTTGTGCGTGTGAATGTACTCGAGGGTGTCGGCGCCCACCGATTTCCCCTCGGAGAGGATGTCCACGACCTGACCCCCGATCATGCCGCCGGTCCCCGCGGCCTCAGCGATCTCGGCGAGGACCGCACGGAGGCGGGACGGGCCCCTCACGGGAGTGGTGTCCCCGCCACCGGCCGGGCCCGCGCCTTCGGCGAAGTTTTCGGCGATGAGCCTGAAGGCCAGGGTGAGCAGGGCGTCGCCCGCGAGGATCGCGATCGCCTCGCCGAACACCTTGTGGCTGGTCGGGCGGCCCCGGCGGAAATCGTCGTCGTCCATCGCCGGCAGATCGTCGTGGATCAGCGAGTAGGTGTGGATCAGCTCCACCGCGCAGGCCGTCGGCATCACGTCCCGGGCCGTCCCCCCGCACGCCTCGGCTCCGGCGATGGCCAGGATCGGCCGCAGCCGCTTCCCGCCCGCGAAGACGCTGTAGCGCATCGCCTCGTGAATGGTGGACGGGTAGACCTCCGGGCGCGGGAGGCAGCGATCGAGGGCCTCGTCGACGAGCCGGTGGCGCTCGGCGACGTAGGACGCGAGGTCGAAGCTCACTGCCCGCTCTCCTCCCCTTCCAGCCCGAACGGCTGAGCCTTGAGCAGGCCGGACTCGTCCCGCGTCAGGAGCTCGATCCGGCGCTCGGCCTCCTCCAGGTACTTGGCGCAGCGGCGGGCGAGCGCGACGCCCTCCTCGAAGGCCTTCAGCGACTCTTCGAGGGAGAGGTTGCCCGCCTCGAGGGTGCTGACGATCTGCTCCAGGCGGGCGAGGGCGTCTTCAAACTTGAAGTCGGTCATCGCGCTCCCGCACCTCCTGAACCAGGCAGTCCAGTGTCCCCTCCCGGAGCAAGACCTCGATCGGGCTCCCCCGCTCGACCTGGCGCCCCGACCGGACGATCTCGCCCGACGGGAGCCGGGTCAGGCTGTATCCCCGCCGGAGGACCGAGAGCGGGGAGAGGCTGTCGAGCTGACCGACGGCGCTCCCCAGCCGATGGCGCGAGCTCTCGACGCTGTGGCGGACTCCGAGCCGCAGCCGCCCGTCGAGCTGGCGGAGGAAGCGGGCGCCGTCGGCGACTCGCGTCAACGGAGTCTGCGAGCGCAAGGTCGTCGTCACGAGCAGAAAGCGCTGGCGCACGCGCCTCCCGCACGCCCCGAGCCCCGCGACCAGGCGCGGGACCAGCTCGTCGACCCGGCGCTGGCGGTCGCGGAGCGGGCGCGCCGGATCCGTCAGGACGCGCCGGCGGGCCAGCCCCTCAACCCCCGCCCGGTGCCGATCGAGCCGCTGGCGCACCGAGCGGATGAGACGCCCGCGGAGGTCGAGCAGTTGGGCGACCACGGCGGCCTTTTCCTCGACCACCAGCTCGGCCGCCGCCGACGGCGTCGGGGCCCGGACGTCGGCGACGAAGTCGGCGATCGTGAAGTCGGTCTCGTGCCCGACCGCCGAGACGACCGGCACCTTGGAGGCCGCGATGGCCCTGGCCACCGCCTCCTCGTTGAACGCCCAGAGGTCCTCGAGCGAACCGCCCCCGCGCGCGACGATGATCACCTCGAGGTCCCCGACGTAGTTGAGGTCCGCCAGCGCCTGGACGATCTCGCCGGCCGCGCCCTCACCCTGCACGCGCACCGGCGCGATCAGGAGGTGAAGGTCGGCGAAGCGGCGACCCAGGATCTTGAGGATGTCGCGCACCGCAGCGCCGGTCGGCGACGTGACGATCCCGATCTTGCGGGGGAAGCGCGGGAGCTGGCGCTTGCGCGCCGGGGCGAAGAGCCCCTCGGCGGCGAGACGCGCCTTGAGCTGCTCGAAGGCGAGCTGCAGCGCCCCGAGCCCCTTGGGCTCGAGCAGCTCCACAACGAGCTGATACTCTCCCCTGGCCGCGTAGACCTCGAGGCTGCCGAAGGCCAGGACGTGGAGCCCGTCCTCCACCTCGAAGCGCACGCGCCGCGACCGGTTGCGGAAGAGGACGGCCTTGATCTGGGCGGACTCGTCCTTGAGGGTGAAGTAGGCGTGGCCCGAGGCGGCGACGCGAAGGTTCGAGATCTCCCCCTCGACCCAGCAGGCGGGGAAGCGCTCCTCGAGCAGCTCCTTGATCCGGGCGGTCAGCTCGGAGACGGTCCAGACCGGTCGCTGGTCACTCATGCCTGGATCTCCCCTATGAAGCGTACTCATATACCGGTGCCGTTCGGTCCGGCTTGCCGGGTTCACGCAAGATTGCCTCGATCCGTCTGACCGTATCGGGCTGCAGCAAGACATCTCCGCACACCGAACACACCTCTGCCGGAACACCATCGATGACTACGACATGCCCATGATGTCGGACAGTGTGGACGATCTTCCTTTCCTCGTACTCTCCCGAGCAATCCTTGATCGAACACTTCAACGTGATGTCCTCTTAGACCATCTCTTGCTGGGCATGCCGAGTGATTCGAAACCTTCCAGCCTCGATCTCCCCAAGAATCCGTCTTAGAATCTCCTCAGCATCGCGGGCGGCCACCCCCAACTCGCCTCGCTAGATCCCTACCAACATGCCACCGCGCACGACGACGACCCCCAGCAAGGCGACCCTTCACGCTACGCCCAGCTGGCGGCGCGCGAGCTGGAGCGTGTTCTTCATCAGCATGGCGATCGTCATCGGTCCCACCCCGCCCGGGACCGGCGTGATCGCCTGGGCCCGCCGCCCGACGGAGTCGAAGTCCACGTCGCCCACGAGCCGGCCGCTTTCGAGACGGTTGACGCCCACGTCAATCACCCACGCCCCCTCT
>JACQWB010000133.1 GCA_016209385.1 Candidatus Rokuibacteriota bacterium | reverse complement strand
TCAGACATCGCATTCTCGAGGGCGCTTGCGCTTCAATCGAGTGGGCCACCCGGATGACGCATGTCCGTCGGGAAGGGCAGAGACATGGCACCGTCTAACTCGCCGCTCCAGCGGCCGGGCCGCTCCGCATCCCGCCGCTGAGCGGCACGTTAGACGGCGCAATGACCCGCCAGAAACTGGGCGCTGTCAGAAGGAGGAGAACAACATGGAACGCGCATCTTGGCTTCCCTCGCTGCTCCCGCTGGTCCTGCTGGTCTTTACGTCTTCGGCCTATCAATGGTAGTCCGTGATTCGCACGTCATGCGCGTTACCGTCCTTCCAGGGAAACATGATGCGAAATTGGTCGTTGATGCGGATGCTGTGAGATCCCGCCAAGGTCCCTTTGAGAGCTTCCAGTCGATTGCCTGGCGGCACCATCAAATCTCGCAACTCATGAGCGGCATTGAGCATATCGAGTTTCCTGCCAGCGACCTTCCACAGCGCCGTTGGAATGCGCCAGGCTGAGGACCTTACCCCCAACCTTCCTGGAGCCCGCAAAACAGGCCCGGAGGGTGGAGGAGACTGGCGAGGCGCTTCGGACTCTTGAGCCATTCCCAGCCAGATCGCGCCTGAGGGCATGAGGAGATCGGTGGGACTGAGCCTCTCCCCGTGCTCCTGGCAGATCGCATCCATGGCGTCCAGGAGCCTGGCCGTCGTCCCAGCTTCCTGGTCGGCCTCGCGGACGCCCGCGAGATCACGCCGCCCTCCTCAAGCGCGCCACCCGCGAAGGCGGCTGAGCCGGTCCACCACACGCCCCACTGCAACGTTTGTCCGCGCGGAAAGTTCGTCGTGAGGTATGCGAAACAGGCTAAAATTACCGTATCGGTGGAGAGATTTTCTAAGGAGGGTCAATCGTTACCAGACTCGGGCGGCCGCTGCTTGCTCAAGCCCGTGTTATTGCCAAGGGCAGAAGGATTCGTGATGTTCGACGTCTCGTTGCACGATACGGCGGAAGACCATCGGAATGGGTAAAGAAGAGCAGGCCTCGGTTTGAAATCGCCGGCGAGGACTTTGAGTATCACTGGTATGAACACCCGGGAATCGGTAAGGTTGAAGTGAAACGGAAGCAGGTGAATCAGCGGTGATTGTCAAACTGAGACGTAAGAACCCGCGCTATCGAGACTTGACGCCGGGGCAGCCATATCTCGTCATCGGTATCGAGGCCGATGAGTTTCGCATTCTGAACGATGCCGGTCGACCGTACTTGTATCCTTCCCGTTTATTTCGGTTGGTCGATTCTCGTGAGCCCCGCGATTGGGTCACCGAATTCGGTGAGGACCGTGAGCGCTATGCCTATCCGGTGCCCCTCAACAAGCCCGGCTTCTTCGAAGACTTCTTTGACGAAAAACCCAAAGCACTACGAACGTTTTGGCGGATCGTGAACCAGAGGCTTGCAGCCGTTAACAAGGTTGCTTAGCGCCTCGCCGCCCAACCGTCACGCTGCCGAGGCGCGTATGCAACGGGTAACGGTCCAGGTGGACGATCCTGCTTGCCCCGAAGCCCGCCAGCTGATCGAGCAGCTTGACGGATACCTGTCCAGCCTCCCCCGGTCCGATCTTCGGATCCGGAACGTCCTCGTATCTGAGCTTGTCCAGGCCGCCGTGCTCAGTGAACGCGAGCGCTTTCATGGACGATCTCCTCGGGAAAGCGAGTTGGAGCGGACGAAGTGCGCGGACGCCAGATGATAGCACGCGCACCGGATCGGCGGGTCGAGGTGGCGCAGCGGCGTGGTAAAATGCGACTTCGTGAACGCAGCGATCGCCCTCGCCCTGTCCGCCATGGTGTGCGGCGGAATCGGAGATTTCCTGTACAAGCAAGGGGCGCGCGCCGGCCTGCCGGCGCACCGGTTCCTCATGGTGCAGACCTGGACCTTCGGCCCGATGGTCGTGCTGTACGGGCTGGCCAGTCGGAGCCTGGTCTTCGACCCGGCCGCGCTCTGGGGCTGCGCGGCGGGCGTGTTCGTCTTCACCGGCTTCTACAACTTTGCCTGGAGCCTGAAGGCTGGACTGGTCAGCATCAACGCCCCCATCTTCCGTCTCAGCTTCGTCGTCACCGTGCTCCTCGCGGTCGCGTTTCTGGGCGAGCCCCTCACGCTCCGGAAGCTGGTCGGCATCGCCTGCGCCCTGGTGGCGGTGTGGCTCCTGATGGCGGCTGCTCCGGGCCCGGGCGTGCGCCCGGAGGGCAGCGCGAGCGTCGCGTCCCTGACGCGCGTGGGCGTCGCGACGGTGGCCATCGGCGTGGCGAACTTCATCTACAAGATCGGCCTCGGCGGCGGTGCGACCTCGAGCAGCCTGCTCACCGCGCAGGCCTGCGTCGTGGGCGGCCTGGCGCTGATCCTGGTGAGGATCACCGACGGAGGGGTGCGGGTTCCGGCGGGCGCGTGGCGCCACGCGGGCACCGCGGGCGTCATTCTCGCCCTGGCCTTCATCGGTCTGGTGGAGGCGCTGGCCCGCGGCCAGGCGAGCGTGGTGGTGCCGATCGCCCAGATGGGCTTCGTCGTCACGGCCATTCTCGGGATCCTCCTGATGCGGGAGCCGCTGAGCGGTCGCACGGCGCTGGGGCTGGCCGCGGCGGCGGGCACAATCCTGTTCCTCGCTGCCGGCTAAGTCGTGCCGGCCGCCCTCGGCGCCGATACGACCTTTACCCGTTGAACGCCTTCACCAGCGCGGGCCAGCGCGGGTCGTTCAGGTTCGGCTGGTACGGCTGGTAGAGGCTCACGCGGTCCAGGAGGCCGGCGTAGCGCTCCTGGATCCGCCGGGCGATGGTGTCGTAGCTCCCGGTCACCGCGTACGTCTCCACCATCTCGTCCGTAATCAGGTCGGCCATCCCCTGCCAGTCGCCTTCCACGGATTTCCTGTGGAGCTTGGGCGTCAGGTCCTGCCAGCCGTGAGCCGCCAGCACCGGCTCGTAGGTCCGTGTCGAGGCATAGAAGGCGATCTGCTGCTTGACGGCCTGCTTGGCCTGGGCGAGCTCTTTCCCGGTGTCTCCCACCATGGCGAAGATCGAGCTGACGTAGGTGAAGTCGCTCCGCTTCCTGCCGGATGTGGCCAGCCCCTCCTCGACGGCGGGGAGGACCAGCTCGCGGAGGTACTTCGGGCTGTTGAAGGGATGGACGTGGAGGCCGTCGCAAAGCTCGCCGGCGAGGCGGCAGATATAACGGTTCACTCCAGCGATGTAGATGGGGACACGCGGATGCTTGATCGGCCCCGGGTTGAAGAATGGCGTCATGAGGTCGAAGGTGTAGAAGCGTCCCTTGAAGTTGAGCCTGGTCCCGTTCTGCCAGGAGTCCCAGATGGTCCTGAGCGCGCGGATCACCTCGCCGAGCCTGGGTCCCGGGGCGTCCCACTTGACGGAGAAGCGCCGCTCGTTGTGTCCCTTCACCTGGGTGCCGAGGCCCAGGATGAACCGCCCGTCGGAGGCGGCCTGGAGGTCCCAGGCGATGTAGGCCAGGATCATCGGGCTCCGCGGGAAGGCCACGGCGATCGAGGTGCCGAGCTTGATCCTGGAGGTGGACGCCGCGGCCACGCCCAGGGGGAGGAACGGGTCGTGCTGGGTCTCGGAGGCCCAGAGGCAATCGAACCCCATCGCTTCCACTTTTCGCGCGTAGTCGCCGATGCCCTTGAGGTCATGGGTGAGCATACCGACGTCGAGCTTCACTGTTGGCTCCTCCGTAGGTGCTGAGCCAGAAACGCGCGAACGCGTTCCTTCGCATCGGCGGTCGCCGCTGGGTCATACCTCATTGTGTAGCCGCGGTAGACAACCGTGCGGTTCCCGAACCCGGCGACATCAAATCCGTGGTGCGCCCCAGGGTAGACCTTCCATACCACCGGCCGTCCCTCTCGCTGGAGTTGTTTGGTTACCTTCACGCACTGGCCAGGCGGTGTCCAGTCGTCCACCTCCCCGAGCAGGAGCAAGACGGGAATGGTTGTATCGTAGGCAACGTACCCGCAATCAGGGTAGAAGGCGATTGCCAGCCGAAACCCGCGGCCGCGAGGCCCTGATCTGATAGCGACGAGAGCCGCCATGGCGCCGTGGGACCAGCCGATTACTCCGATGCGGTCTTGATCCACAAAGGGCAATGAGCGGAGGTGAACGAGGGCTTCAACGGCGTCCCCCGCGACTTCATGGACCGTGTGCTTTCCCTTAAGACAGAGGTCGGTGGCACCACGTGGAGAAAGAGTGTCGACCGCCAGCGCGACGTAGCCCTCGGCCTTTAGCAACTCGGCCCAGTCGAAAACGTGCGGGCGCAAGCCCGCGCAGGTCGGGAGCAAGACCAGAGCAGGGAACCGACCCGGCCCTTCAGGACGGTAGAGCCTCCCAGCGGGCTGTGGAGGGGTGGTGCTCTGAACGCCGACCTGCGAGGCGCACGCTGTGAGAGAAAGGACTAGCCCCAGCGCGACGGATCGGGTCCCGAAGCGCCGGAAGCCGACCCTTTGCCGTCCGCCGTGGGTGAGCATGCCGATGTCGAGTGGCGTCTTAGCTTGTTTAGAGCTGCGCGCGGCGGTGGGCCCAGGGGGAGGCTGCCTCGAAGGCGGCCGCAGCCCTCAGCACCGTCGCCTCGGCGAAGCGCCGCCCGACGATCTGGAGCCCGACGGGCAGGCCGTCCGCGGTCCAGCCACAGGGCACCGACATGGCCGGCTGGGCCGTCAGGTTGAACGGATACGTGAAGGCAATCCGCGCCATCGGTGAGTCCACGTGGCGGCCTCCGATCTCGGTGGGGGGAGGACTCTCGAGGGGGCGCGGCGGCGTCGCGATCGTGGGGGTCAGCAGGAGGTCGTGGCGCTCGAAGAAGCGCCGGACGATCTGCCAGAACGCCGTGCGGCGGTGGACCGCCTTCTCGTACTCCACGGCGGTGAGCCGGTCCGCGTGGGCAATCCGCTCCACCAGAATCGGATCCATCTGGTCCTGCCACTCGGCGAGATAGCTGCGGAGCGCCGCCGCCCTGACCGGCGCCGTGAGGTCGAGGAAGATCGGCTCCGGGTCCTCGAAGCCCGGGTGCGCTTCTTCGACAGAGCAGCCGAGCGTCGCGAAGGTCTTGGCGGCGGCCTCGCAGAGCTGCTTCACCTCCCCGTCCACCGCGGCGTAGCCGAGGTCGGGGCTCCACGCAAGGCGCAGCCCGCGGATCTCACCCTCGGCCGCTCGCGCGAACTCCTCACCCGTCGCGGGGAGGGACTGGGGATCGCGGTCGTCGGGGCCGACCATGACGCTGAGGAGGAGCGCGGCGTCGCGGACGGTCCGCGCCATCGGCCCGAGGACCGAGAACACCGTCCAGGCGTTCGGGCTCGGATAGCGCGGCACTCGCCCGACGCTCGGCTTGAGCCCGACCACGCCGCAGCAGCTCGCGGGGATCCGGATCGAGCCGCCCAGGTCGCTCCCTTCCGCCAGCGGCCCCAGGCCCGCGGCGAGGGCCGCGGCGGCCCCCCCGCTCGATCCTCCGGCGATCCGATCCAGCATCCACGGGTTCCGCGTATGGCCGAAGATCAGGTTGTCGGTGACGCCCTTGCAGCCAAACTCGGGCGTGTTGGTCTTGCCGAGGAGGATCGCTCCCGCGCGACGGGCGCGCTCCACGACCGGGGCATCCTCCTGGGGGACGTGGTGCTCGAAGATCTTCGAGCCGAACGTCGTCCGGATGCCGGCCGTCGGGGTCAAATCCTTGAACGAGATCGGCACGCCGTGGAGCGGCCCGAGGGCGCGGCCTTGCATCACCGCGGCTTCGGCGTGCCGCGCCTCGGCGAGCGCCGCCTCAGCCACGACCGTGCAGTAGGCGTTCACCTTCGGGTTGACCTGCTCGATCCGCGCCAGGATGGCTTTGGTCACGTCCAGGGGCGAGAGCGTCCGGGTCCTGATCGCCTCCGCCAGCTCCGTCGCCGACATATAGCATAGCTCATCGTTCTGCATCGTCGCCTCCTCGGCGTTACCGGGGTTACTCGCTGAGCTTGACCGCCAGGGGAAATTGCTCCACCAGGAGCTGCCGTGCCTCTCGGATGATGGACTCGACGACCTCGCCGGCCCCCGGGAGGTTGTGGACCAGCCCCACGCTCTGCCCGGCCCACATCGGAACGTAGCCCGGATTGCCGTCGGCGGCAGCCTTCTGATAAATGTCGGCGGCCGCATTCGCCTGCCAGAGGAAGGGGAGGACGGGAGCGCCCGACTTCGCGTAGCGATCGGTGAACTCGTTCCGCATGACGCGGGCGTAGCGCCCGCTCAAGGCGTCGGTGACCGTGGTGGCGTCCGCCGACTGCTCCAGCAGGGCTTTCTTATAGAACACGGGACGGGGAGACATCATGGGCGAGCCTCCGACGCCAGCTCCTGGAGCGCCTGCTCGCGGAGCTTGGGCTTCTGGACCTTGTCGCCGTGGGGACCCGGCGTCCGGGGGACATCCTTCACCAGGCGGATGTAACGGGGAATCTTGAAGGACGCGATCGTGCCCTTGCAGTGGGCGAGGATCTCGTCCTCGGAGAGGATCTCGCCCTCCCTCGGGATGATGTAGGCGAAGGGGGCCTCGCCGAGCTTCGGGTCGGGCACGCCCACGACGAAGGCCTGGTGGACCTTCGGGTGCGCCATCAGGAACTCCTCGATCTCGCGCGGCGCCACCATGAAGTGGCTGATCCTCAGCACTTCCCTCAAGCGTCCCTTGAAGATCGTGTGGCCCGCCTGGTCCTGCACCGCGAGGTCGCCGGTCCTGAACCAGCCGTCGGCGGTAAAGGCGCTGGCGGTTTCCTCGGGTTTCTTGTAGTAGCCGCGGGTGACGAGCGGCCCGCGGAGCCAGAGCTCGCCCTCCTCGCCGGAGCGGCACGGCTCGCCGGTCTCGGGATTCACGACGCGGACTTCGAGCCCCGACGCCGGCGTGATGCCGGGAAGCTTCCTCAGCTCCTGGGACTCGTCGAGGTCGTGGTAGAGCGCGAGCGCGTTGACCTCGGTCATCCCGTAAGGCTGGAAGGCCTGACGGATTCCGATCCGCTCGACTGCGGCGTCGAAGAGAGCCTGGGCTCCCCCCGCTGTCATCGCGACGCCGCCGGTCCGGAGCGTGGAGCGATCGTAGCGGTCGAGGTCGGGGTGCTCGAGGATTCCCTGGAGCATGGCGTCCACGGCGCTCCAAATCGTGATCCGCTCCTTCTCCATGAGGTAGAGCGCCTGGCCCGGCTCGAACTGCTCCATCAGCACCAGGCACGCCCCGTGGCTGAAGGTGCTGAGCGGGATGTTGAGCCCGCCCCACGTCCCTGACAGCGGCAGGCTCAGGAGGACCCGGTCATCGGGCGTGACGCGGAGCCGCTCTCCGCAGGTCCAGCCGTGGGGGAGGCAGTTCCGGTGACTGATCATGGCGCCCTTGGGGAAGGAGGTGGTGCCGGAGGTGTAGAGGATCGTGAAGACGTCGTCGGGGTAGACTTCGGCTTGCGCAGCCCGAAACTCGGGCTCGAGGCCGGGATCGTCAGCGGCCTCGAGGACATCCCGGAGGCGGAGACAGCCCGGGTACGGATCCTCGGCCTCCACGATCACGCGCTGCAGCAGCGGAAACTTCTCGGCCCTGAGGTGTCCCGGCTCGGCCTCGGCCAGCTCCGGCAGGACCGCGCGGAGGACCTCGAAGAAGTCGACGTGGGCCAGGTGGTCGGTCAGAATCAGGGTCGTCGAGTCCGACTGGTCCAGGATGTAGGAAAGCTCGTGGGCCTTGTAGCGCGGGTTGAGCGCGACGACGACGGCGCCGATCTCGGCGCAGGCGTACGCGCAGAAAAGCCAGGCCGGCCGGTTGGGGAGCCAGATGGCGACCTTGTCGTCCTTCCTGATTCCCAGGGCGAGGAAGCCGCGGGCCAGGCGTCCGGCCTGACGACGGAACTCCCGGTAGGTGAGCCGCTGGTCGGCGAAGACCATGGCCTCGCGCTCCGGATACGCCGAGGCTACCTCGTCCAGCATCTGGCCGACGGTTCGCTCCCAGAACGGATTTTCACGCATGCCGCTACCTCTCGAGCCCGAAGACCCGGGCCGCGTTTCTGTGCGCGACCTGCTCGGCCACGTCGGGAGGCAACTCGCCCAGGATCCTGCGGGTCCATCGCATGAGCCGGTCCAGGGTGGCCGGCTCGAAGAGCTGGGGCGCCCAGACATCGATCCCCATCAGGAACCGGTCCGGCAGCCTCTCGATCAGCGCCTTCCACCGCGAATCGAGCGGTCCGGCTTCTGTCGCGAGCGCCGGGCTCCGGAGGAAGTGCATCCCCGAAAGGTCCGCCAGGAGGTTCGGGTTCCGCTCCAGGAGCCGCTCGAGGACCTTCGGGTCGGCGCTCCCGCCGTGAGCCAGGACGAGCCGCGCGGTCGGGCGAGTCTTGAGCGCGCGTTCCAACCGTTCGGCCGTTTCGTCGTCCAGCTCGGCATGGATCACGACGGGGAGCCCGTGCCGGGCGGCCACCTCCAGAATCGAGCCGAAGGCCGGGTCGTCGGGCTTGCGCTGGATCTTCCGCGACACCTGGCGGATGTGCACCTCGCCCAGGGCCGCGTACCGCCCGTTGGCGAGGAGCGCGTCGAGGCGCTTCGCCTCCGCCGGGTTCAGCGGGTCGGGAACCGGCGCGCCAGGCAGCACTTTGTCGGGATACTTCCGCGCGGCGGCGCCGATCCACTCGAGGTCCTGCTTCTGAACGCCACCGACGCCGAGGAGGAGGACCTTCCGGACGTTGTGCCGGGCCATCGCCTGAACGTAAGCGTCCAGCGCCTGAGGGTTGGGGAGGTGGGAGTGGGCGTCGATGATCGAGCCCCGGTACTGGGCGCTAGCCGGTCGTGCCACCGAAACAAGCGCAGCCAGGGCCGCCAGGAAGATGGCGAGTGCTTTTCGCATGATTCTAGGTGGCCGTTGAGGGAGGCTCCTACAGGAGTTGCAAGAATCTTTCGAGAGCGATGTCCGCCTGCTTGAGGATATGGCTAAGTGTCGAACGTTTGATTGGACGGTGGGCGGGGACCGTCAACTTGAGCGTTCGATCTTCGATGTGCTTCTGGAGGCGGATGTGACTACCTTTTTGCCTTATGACGACCCAACCATCTCGTTGTAACGCTCGGAGGACTTCGTGATATGAGAGGCTCGGGACTTTGGTTACATCACGAGTTCGATGACCCGAGCTTTCTCACTCACAATCGAGTCATCCTCGGTAGGTTCAAGGTATAACTCGATCGCCTCTTTGATGTTTTGGAGGGCCTCTTCCTCGGTGTCTCCTTCGCTAATGCATCCTGGAAGGGAGGGAACGTAAACCGTAAATCCCCCGTCATCGCTCGGCTCGAGGACGACCTTGAATTTCATATTGCCCGACGCCTCCCCGCGTCATTATGCCACAGGACCGATCAGGAGGACCGAGATTTCCCGATCCGCTTCAGGTGAAGCTCCAGCGCCCGCGTGACCAGCGCCAGGGCCTCCTTCTCGGTGCGGCCTGTCGCGGTGACACCCGGGTACTCGACCGCCGTCGCGACGAACTCCCCCTGCTCGTTCTTCTCGACGATGACCTCGAACTTCATTGGGTCACGCGCTGCTCCGAGCCGCTCAGGCCGCAGCGCCGGTCTTGCGCCACAGGAGGATTCCCAGGACAAGAACCCAGAGCGTGATGATGATCGAGAAGATGGGGAAGAGAACGTTGGTCACGAGGACCGAGGCGCCCCTGTACGCCTGATTCAGCCCGACGAGCGCCGAGCCGAGACCGGCCAGCGCCGCGACCCACCCGAGCCACCTGGGGTAGACGGCACTCGTCACGACGGCCAGCCCGTAGAGGATGAAGGTTACGCCGAAGAACACGATGATCCAGATGCTGAAGACGGCGAAGTCCACCAGCAGCAGAGCGTGGGCGACACGGAAGGCCACCGCCTTTTCGGCCTCGGGTGCATTCGCCCAGGCCCGCGCCAGTACCCGTATCGTGATCCCATCGGTCGCCATGAGGAGAGACAGCATGGCAGCGCTCACCAGGGACCCGGCGAAGCCGAGCCGCGCCCAGGCGGCACCCGGCTCTCCCTGGATCGAGCGATAGATCGCCGTCAAGCCACCCGTGATCAGCAGCACGGCGAAGAGGATCCCGACGTGGTCGCCCACCCAGATGGTGCTGTCGAGGATCATCCGGAGGAACGCCTCCGGACTCTCAACGGTCGCGGAGCGAGGATGAAGGATATTGACGACGAGCGCGAGAACTGAGCCAACGATGGCCGAGACCGATCCGATCCGCAAGAGCGATCGCTCGGGCATGACTCGCCTCCTCGTGTGTGGCTGGTGCAATCACCGGAGCCCGTACAGGCGGCGGGCGTTGTCGGCGAGGAGCTTCCGCTTCTGGACGTCGGTGAGGTCGCCGCGGCTCCGGATCTCCTCGAGCGATGCGGGGTAGTCGTGGTCCCAGTGAGGGAAGTCGGACGCGTAGACGATCTGGTTCTCGCCCACGAGGCGAACCGCCTGGGGGAGGAGCCACTCGTCGGCCTCGCAGGAGAAGTAGAGCGTCCCGCCTCGCACGTACTCGCTCGGCTTCTTCGTGAGCGCTGAGGCCTCGGCCGCGCCGCGCTTGGCATACTCGTCGTCCATCCGCTCCATCCAGTAGGGGACCCAGCCGCAGCCGGCCTCCAGGAAGGCCAGGCGGAGCCGCGGGAACCGCTCGGGGATCCCCTCGAAGACGACGGAGGTGAGCTGGCGCATCTGGCCGAACGGATGGGAGACCGTGTGCGCCTGGATGAAGCGGGGGAAGAGGTCGACGCCGGCCCCGCCCAGGTGGGAGCCCGAGGCGTGCACGCCGAGCATCACGTCGAGACGCTGGGCCTCCTCGTAGATCGGGCCAAAGCGCGCGTCGCCGAGGAGGTGGCTGCCGTCAGCGGCCAGCATCCCGCCGAGGAAGCCGAGATCTCCGACGGCGCGGCGGAGCTCGGCCGCCGCCGCTTCGGGATCCTGAATCGGCAGGAGGGCGACCGCCGTGAGGCGCGGGCTCACCCTGACGAACTCCTCGTGCAGGAACGAGTTGTACGCCCGGCAGAGCGCGACCGCCCAGGCGCGATCCTTCAGAAAGCTCATGAAGAGACCCAGGGTCGGGTACAGGACGGTCGCCTCGACTCCCCCGGCGTCCAGCGCCTTGAGCCAGCTCGCCGCGTCTCCTGCCCAGTCGCCGAGCGTTCCGAGAAGGCGCCTGTCCCATCCATCTGACGGATAGAACGGAAAGTTAAGCGGGCGCCTCCGGTATGGCTCCTCCAGGTACTTGGCCACCTGCTCGGTGCTCTCCGTCACATGACCGTCGGCGTCGATTGCAGTCATCGCGTGTCCCTCCACGGCGTGGAGTCAGCGCGGCCCGGCGAGGGCCTTGACGAACTCCTCGTCGATCAGGTCCGCCACCGTGAGCTTGTCGGGCAGCTTTCCGGCCTTTGCTTGCTCGGCGAGCAGGAACTCGAACCCCTTCACCGGAAGCCGGCCGTCCTCGGCGAAGGACTTGACGAACTCCTTGTAACCGGCCTCAGCGACCACCTGGTCATACTTCAAATATTTCTTGAGGATTGCGATTCCGACTTGAGGATTCGCTTTAACTTCCCTGAGGCCCCGTGTGTGGGCGCGGAGGTAGCGGACCACGGTGTCCCGCCGGCTCTTGAGGTAGTCGCTCTTGGCGTAGTACCCGAGGTAGCCCCAGTCCGGGATGATGTCGTTCAAGTCCACCAGCATCCTGAAGCCGTCCTTGTCCGCAATCAGCGTGTGCGGGAACCACATGATCGTGGCGTCCACCCTGCCGGCCTTGAGCGCAGCGTAGCGGGCGGGCGTGGACCCGATGGGAAGGATCGGCGCCTCCTTGATGGGTTCGATGCCGAAGTGGCGGAGGGTGAACTGGGTGAGGTAATCGGACTGGGCCCCGAAGTTGCTGATCGCCAGTTTCTTCCCCTTCAACTCCTGGGGAGACTTGATCGTCGGATGGGCGTAGAGCTTGAACGGCATGAAGTTGGAGATCCCCCAGAAGTAGCGGCCGTCCAGCTTGGCTTTTTTCAGATTTAGGACCTCGGTGATGGAGCCGTGAGCGATCTGGACCTCGCCCGCGATGACCGCCTGGGTGTTCTCGGTCCCGCTCTTGAAGATCGGGAGCGTCACCTCCAGCCCCTCGGCCTCGAAGAAGCCCTTCTCCTTGGCCGCGAAGATGGGCATGGCCGCGGGCGTCAGCGATGTCACCCCGACCGTCAGCCTCTCGGCTGCGGACGCCCCTCCGATGCCGGCGACGGCCGAGAGGGCGAGCACCATTGCGATCCCCAGCACCACACCTGCCACTCTCATGAGGCCCATAACCGTCCCTCCCTCTCGCTGTTGGAGCGCCGCGCGCTTGGGCCGTCGGGCGAGCATACGGCCCGGCCCCTTAGATCCCCAGATCGCGACCCCGCTCGCCCGCGCCGCCCCGGGTTGACTGGTCGGTCAGCATCGTCTTCTTGACTTCGCCTTCGATCAGATCCCACACGTAGTCCTCGAGCTTGAGGAAGCGGGGGTCACGTTTGATGGCCAGCTTCCGTGGCCGTTCGATGTCAATGGACACGCTCTGCTTGACCCGCCCCGGCCGCGCCGTGAACACGATGACCCGGTCCGAGAGGTAGACGGCCTCGTTGATCTGATGGGTGATGAAGAGCACGGTCTTCCTCGCCTGGCGCCAGATGTGGAGGAGCTCCTCCTGCATGATCTCCCGCGTCTGGGCATCGAGCGAGGCGAAGGGCTCGTCCATTAATAGGATCTGGGGGTCCACGACCAGGGCCCGGGCCAGGTTGACGCGCTGTTGCATGCCGCCCGACAGCTCGTGCGGGTAGTGGTTCTCGAACCCGCCGAGCCCGGCCAGCTCGATGAACTGTCGGGCGCGCTCGTGCGCGTGGTCGGAGTTGATCCCCTGGCACTCGAGGCCGTAGAGCACGTTGCCGAGCACGGTGCGCCACGGGAGCAGCGACGCGTCCTGGAAGACGACGGCGCGGTCCGGCCCCGGCCGGGTCACGACTTTGCCGTCAATGGAAATCCGGCCGCTCGTGGCGGGCAGGAGACCGTCCACGTTGTTGAGGAATGTGGTCTTGCCGCATCCGGATGGCCCGACGATGGAGAGGAACTCCCCCTCCATGATCTGGAGGTTGATCTCGTCGAGCGCCAGGAGCCGGCTCTCGGTCCGGGACTGGTAGTACTCGAGGCGGATTCCCTGGGCTTCGAGCTTAACCGGCATCGCTACGTCATCGGAGGGGGACACCCACGCCTTCGGCGTGGGTACCCGGGCCCCCTCCGAAGCCTCCCCCAGAGCTTGCGCGGGCAGAGCCCGCGCTCGAAGGACCCATGAGGACAATCCTGGCGGAGCGGTGTTTCAGCATCGCGCTAGGCGGCGGCTCCGACCTTCGGCCGCCAGGTGTCGAACCGCCGCTCGAGGCGGGTGAGCCCTTCGATCATGAGAAGGCCCGCGAGCGCGATCAGGATGACGCCGACGAAGACCTTGTCGGTCTGGAACGTGGCGCCGGCCACGGTGATCATGAAGCCGACGCCCGCGGTGGCGGCGTAGAGTTCGCCCACCACGATCCCGACCATGGCCCGGCCCACGCCCAGCCTGAGGCCGGTGAGGAGGAAGGGGACCGCGCTGGGGAGGATGATCGTCCAGAAGAGGCGCGGCTCGGAGGACCCGAAGCTCCGCGCTACGCTGAGCAGCCGGGCGTCCGTCGTCCGCACGCCGGCCACGAGGTTCAGGTAGATCGGCACGATCGCGCCCAGGAGCACGACGAGCACCTTGGACCAGATGTCGATCCCCACCCAGATGATGATCAGGGGGAGGAGCGCCACCCGGGGCGTGGCGTTGAGGGCCGAGAAGAACGGCTCCAGCGCGAAAGAGGCATGACGGTACCACCCGGCGACCAGACCCAGGGCGATGCCGGTGACCACGGCCACGGCGAACCCCAGCAGGAACTCGAGGCCGCTCACGCGGAGGTCGTTCCAGATCTCACCCGTGGCAAAGAGGCGCGCGCCGGTGCGGGCGATCGCCGTCGGGGAGGAGAGGAAGACGGGGTCGATTCGCCAGCGCCCCGCCGCTGCGCCGAGCGCCGGCTCCACGAGATCGGCCCACCATCCGCGGGTCAGGCCCTCCCAGAGCAGCAGGACGAGCCCGACCGTGAGACTCCCCAGGATGAATCGCTCGTTCTCGAAATAAAAGGCTCGAGCGCGGGTCATGGCTGGGTCAGGGGGCCGAGGAGGCCGGGGGGCGCCACCTGTCGAAGCGGCGCTCGAGGCGGTTCAGGAGTTCCACCGTCAGAACCCCGGCGCAGGTGATGGTCAGGATTCCGACGAAGACCGTGTCCGTCTGGAAGCTGCTCCCCGCCACGGTGATGAGGTAGCCGATCCCGGCGGTGGCGGCGTAGAGCTCCCCCACCACGACGCCGAGCAGCGCCCGCCCGGCCGCATACTTGAGCCCCGTGAAGACGAACGGCACCGTGCCGGGGAGCACGATAGTCCGGAAGATCCTGAACTCGGAGGCCCCGAAGCTCCTGGCCACCCGGAGAAAGCGCGCCTCGGTGATCTTCACCCCGGAGAAGGTGTTGATCAGGAGCGGGATCACGGCACCCAGGAACACCACGACGATCTTCGACCAGATCCCGATCCCGAACCAGATCACGAGGAGCGGCAGGAGCGCCACGCGGGGGACGGCGTTCAGGGCGTCGATGAACGGAGCGAGGCAGAAATAGAGGCGCCGGTACCAGCCGACGGCGAGGCCGAGGGGGATGGCCAGGCCGATGGCCATGAGGTAGCCCGCGAGAAACTCCGTGGCGCTGACGCGGAGGTGGCGCCAGAGGTCCCCCTCGCTGACGAGCCGGTAGGCGGCTCGGGCGATGCGTGTCGGCGCGGAGATGAAGAGGGGGTTGACGAGGCCGCTTCGGACGGCGCTCTCCCACGCCAGCAGGAAGGCCAGGCTCGCGGCGGCCCCGATGAGCAGCTGCTCGTGCTGCCGGTAAAACCTCCCGAGCCAGGAGGCTTCGACGCCGGGGCTCTGGGCCTCCACGAGGACGGAAGGCGTGCTCACTCGCCTCGCCTCCAGCGCGGAATCGCGTCCCGGTTCACCACGAAGACTCTCATGGCTTCTTGCAGATCACGTTGAGGAGGGCCTGGCGCTTCTCCTCGCGCACCACCATCAGGGCTCGGGCGAGCGCCTCGGGCAACGCCGCCGGATCCTCCACCCGCTCCCCGTATCCGCCTCCGGCCTGGCAGACCAGCTCGTAGTCGGGCGCGGGCTCCAGATCGCTCATGGGCATGGAGCCCGTCCGCACGGCCCAGCCGTCGGGGGCGTAGGCGCGGACGGCGCGCTTCACCGCGTTCCAGGAGCGGTTGTTGAACACCACGAAGAGCACCGGGAGCCCGTAGGCGCGGGCGACGAAGTGGGCCGCGGTCGGGGAGCCGAAGATGTACGAGCCGTCGCCGACGCAGCAGATGACGGTCTTCTCGGGCGCGGCGAGCTTGGCGCCGAGGGCGGCGCCGAGCCCCCAGCCCAGCCCTGCGGCGGGCGACGCGGCGAAGTACGTTCCGGGGACCGTGAAGCAGGTCTGCGAGGGATCCAGGTCGTACTCGTTGACGACGAGCGTGTCGGCTTCCAGCACGTCGCCCACGCAGCGCGAGAGCCAGGCCATGTCGATTGGCCGATCCGACTGGACTCGCCGAGCCTGCGCCTGCCATGCCTCACGGAGCCGGCGGTGCTCGGCTTGCCAGCGGCTTCGGCGGGCGCTGACGGTCTGGGCATCCGCGCCGGCCGTGCGGACCGCGTCGGCAAGGGCGCCGAGCGTGAGCCTCGGCGTCCCCGCCAGCGCCACGTCCACCGGGAAACCCCTGATCGGGTAGCGCGGGTAGAGGGGCTCCTGGGCCACCTGGATCACGGTGGCCTCTGGTCGCGGGGCCTTGAGCTTGGGAAACCAGGGGGCGTCGGACTCGACGACCAGGACAACGTCAGCGTCTCCGAGGTGAGGCGAGGGATCGTAGCCGGCGTGGAGCGGGTGATCCTGCGGGAAGTTCACGTGGGTGTGCCACTGGTCGAAGACAGGCATGCCGAGGGCTTCGGCGAGCCCGACGAGCGGCAGCACGGCCCCCGGGTCCCGGCCGGATGACTTGACGATGGCGATCGGGTTGCGGGCGCCTGCCAGGATCCGTGCGGCTTCTTCCACGGCCGCCTTTGCTTGCGCCGTGGCCCCGCTCGGAGACAGGCGCGGCGGGTCCGAGTATTCGAGCTGCTCGAGCCGCTCAGCCAGCACCTCGCGCGGCAGCGTCAGGTACACCGGCCCCTGGGGCTCGCTCTGCGCGATCGCGAGCGCGCGGTCGACGACGGTCTCCAGCTGGACTCCCAGCCTGAGCTCGTAGTCCCACTTGACGAACTCCCGCACCAGCGCGCCCTGGTCGAAGGCTTCCTGGGCCCAGTGGATGTGCCGGTCGCGGGCGCCGGGAAGGTTCCCCTCGGTCAGCGGCGTCCTTCCCGCCGTGAAAAGGATCGGGACCTGCGCCCGCGCCGCGTTCATGATCCCGCAGAGGGCATTGGCCGTCCCGACGATGACGTGGACCATCACGACCTGGGGGCGGCCCGTGACCATGGCGTAGCCATGCGCCATCGCCACCGCGGTGATCTCGTGGGGAACCGTGATCGGGCGGGGGAGCGCCTGCCCCTGCGCCTCGCGCTTGGCGAAGGCTTCCACGATCGGGGCGAAGTCGGTCCCGGCGTTGCCGAAGAAGTACTCGACCCGTCGTGCCGCGAGGAGCTCCAGGTAGCCTTCGGCCACGCTCTCCACCGCCGCGCGCTTGAGCATTGCTCCCCCTTGTGTCGACGCTAGATCATCGGATGGGGACACCCACGCCTTCGGCGTGGGTACCCGGGCCCCCTCCGAGGCCTCCCCCAGAACTTGCGCGGGCAGAGCTACCACGCGCTCCAGACCGATGCGCTCCGAGCGCGGGCTTCGCCCGCGCAACCCCTTCCTGGGGGGAGGTTCGGCCCCCCGAAATAAAGGGGGGCGAAGCCCCCCTCCGAGGGTACAGGAGGTTCATGGCCGTGAAGCGGAATCTGTGCGCGATCCTGCTTCTCGTCGCGATCGCGGTGGCGGCGCCGAGGCCCGCCTCGGCCCTCTGCGCCGTGGAGGGGAAGCTGGAGGCGGTGCGCCTCAACCTGGATGAGAGCCTCGCGTTCGTGATCCATATCCGCCAGGCGCGGGCTATGGTGGCGAACGCGTTCCACATCGAGCGACCGCAGCAGGGGGGGCTGGGTGACATCCCGGTGCTCATTCAGCTGCTGAACCTCGCGAACCCCACCACGGCGACGATCCTGGCGGTGGGCGACCTGGCGTCCTGCCCCGATGCCGCCGAGTATGAGCGAGCGCGCCAGGAGGGCGGCCGCTCGGTGCCTTCGGGCCGGCTCCTGCGGGTCTGGGTGAAGTACCGCTGACGACCGGCAGGGTTCTTCCTTGACAGGATTCGGGTAGCGCGCGTAAAGTACGCTATCTAAAGCGCGAAAGCGCGGGAGGGCCTCGTCGCGTGGGTCGGTCGGGATCCTCGGCGGTGACGCTGCGCGGAACCGGAGCGCTCGCGCGCGCGGCCCTCGCGGTCGCGCTCGTCCTCCTGGCCCAGGTCGCGGCCGCGGTGCCCCTGACGAAGCCCGAGGTCCTGAAACTGCTCCGCCGGAACCTCCAGGAGCGGCGGCTCATCGCCGTCGTCCGCGAGCTCGGCGTGGACTTCAAGGTGACGTCCGAGGTGATCGACGAGTTGCGCGCGGTCGGCGCGACGCCCGCGTTCATCGAAGCGCTCCAGGGCCTGGGTGACGGCGCCGCGCCGGCCGGGCCCGCCGCCGCGCCGCAGGCGGCACGCGCTCCGGTGACCCCGGCCCCCGCGCCGCCTCCGGCGCCGGCCGCGGCACCAGCTCCCGCGGCCTCGCCGGCGCCGGCTGCCGCGCCGCGCGCGCCCCCGCCTCCCGCACCTTCGGCGGCGGCGACGGGTGCCGTCCCCGGCGAGGGCACGACCGTCCCGCCGCCGGACGCGCCGCCTCCGGCCCCGGCGGCGCCCCCGCGGACTGCTGCCCCGGCGGCGGTGGCGCTGATTCCGGGGCCGCCCACGCCGCCGCCGCCGCCCGCCATCGGCGCGCTCGCCCCGGCGCCAGCGGCGCCGCCGGCGGCGGCCGGAGCCGCACCCCCGCCCAGCGCGCCGGCGGAGCCGGCCGAGGCGAAGGCGGCCGCCGCCGAACCGTCGCGGTGGGAGGTCGTGAGACCGCTCCTCGAGAAGGCGCAGGCCCTGGCCGGCGAGGGCGACATCCGCGGAGCCCAGATCCTGGTGGCCAAGGCGATGGAGATCGATCCCGGCGAGCCTCAGGTCTGGAAGGCCTTCAAGGGGATCGAGCAGGATCTCCTGGCGCGCGCGGAGACGCTGCTCGCGGACGGGCAGATCCCGCGGGCCCTGCGGGAGTTCCAGTTCATCATCACGACGAACCCCGAGTCGGCCGTCGGGCACAACGGGGTCGGAATGGCGCTCCTCCAGCTCAAGAACTACGACGAAGCGGTGGCGGCGTTCGAGCGGGCCCTCGCGCTGGATCCCGCGAACGTGCGGTACCGTCAGGCCCTGACGCGGGCGCGGAGTCTCCAGCGGGCCTCGAAGGCGCTGGAGCGGACCGGGCAGGAGAACCTGAAGAAGATGCTCGGCGACACCGGGCGGTAGAAAGGATCGGGAGCATGACGCGAGGGAGTCGTGGTGCGTTGCTGTTCGTCGCAGCGCTGCTGATCGCCGGCTGCGCCGCCGGGGCCGCGGACTTCGAGCTCGGGCAGACGCTCGCGGGGCAGCAGAAATGGGACGACGCGATCCGGGCCCTCGAGCAGGCCCTGCAGAAGGAGCCGGACAACGCGCAGTCCAAGGAGGCGCTGGCGAAGACGCGCGCCGCGGCGGCCGAGGAGCAGCTCCGGAGCGCCACGGCGGTCGCCGGGGCGATGGGCCAGATCCCCGAGGTGGACCGCGCGCTGGCGGTGATCCAGCGGGCGCTCGCCTACGACGCAAGGCACGCGGGCTCGCTCCGGTTCCAGTCCACGCTCCGCGAGCGCCGCGCGGCGCTCGGCCGGGAGGTCGAGCGGCTGCTCGCCGAGGCCCGGGGCTTCGCGCAGCGGGACGACTGGGCGCAGGCCGAGCAGGCGGTGAACCGCGCGCTCGCGATCGATCCCGGCAGCGCGGCGGCGACCCGCCAGAAGCAGGAGGCGAGCAAGGGCGCCTTGGAGAAGAGCCTGCGGCTCGCGGCGCAGGCCGAGGCCGCGGGAGACTGGCGTGAGGCCGCGAAGCACCTGGAGGAAGCCCTCGGTCGCGATCCGGGCAACGAGGGGTTCCGCACGCGCTTCAGGACCGCGCAGTCGCGCGACAACCTCGCCTACTACCTGGGTCAGGGCAACCAGTCCGAGGCGGCGGGGGAGCTCGAGAAGGCGTACGGGTTCCTGCGCGTGGCGGCGAAGTACTGGCCGAACGACGTGCGCCTCCTCGAGGCGATGGATCGGATCGCGCGCGAGGGCCGACGCCGCTTCTACACGGAGGCCCTCCGGCGCGCCGAGAACGACGACTGGGGCCGTGTCTACAACTCGCTCGGCCAGGCGGTACAGGCCTTCGGGCCGGCCACGCGGGTGGATGGCCAGCTC